>NZ_JALDVV010000010.1:0-62925 GCF_023110375.1 Streptococcus mitis
TTAATAGTATAAACGCTTTAGGTATTTTAATGAAGACTAAAAGTTTATCATTTCTATTCTTATGAGAAACGTGCTAACTGCTAGAAATTATGGTAGAATAAAGTATTAAGTAATCGTGGAAAAAGGATATCTATGCGAAAAGAAATTGCACCTGAATTATACAACTATAACAAGTTTCCTGGTCCTGAGTTCCATTTACACGGGGACAAGGTAGAAACGGAAGGGATAGCTTTTTCCTTGGTGGAAAATATCAAGGATGCCTTCGATGTGACGGCTTTTAATCAGCGTTTTTCAGAAGTCTTAACAAAGTTTGATTATATCGTGGGAGACTGGAGCAACGAACAGCTTCGCCTTCGAGGTTTTTACAAGGATGATCGAACAGAAGAAAAACTTGAAAAAATCAGTCGTTTACAAGACTACCTTTTAGAGTATTGTAGTTATGGTTGTGCCTATTTTGTCTTATCAAATGAAGCCCCTAAGCGAGCATCATTTGATAAGAAAATGCGTAAGAAGGAAGAAGAAACACCTTCTAGAAAAGGAAAGAAACCGACTCAAACAAAACGAAAACCGAATGCAGATAAGAAAAATAGACGTCGTCAGAAAGACCAGCATTCTCAGAAAGAGGACAAGGGGCAACGTCATTTTGTCATTCGTCAGAAGTGAGTAGAGAATAAGGAGAAGAAATGAAACCGTCAATTTATAGTTTAACACGTCAAACCATGCAGGAATGGGTTTTGGAGCAGGGAGAAAAGAAATTCCGTGCAGATCAAATCTGGGAATGGCTTTACCGTAAACGTGTCCAGTCATTTGAAGAGATGACCAACCTTTCCAAGGATTTGATTGCGAAGCTCAATGACCAGTTTGTAGTCAATCCCTTGAAACAACGCATCGTGCAAGAGTCTGCTGATGGGACAGTTAAATATCTTTTTGAATTGCCAGATGGTATGTTGATTGAGACAGTACTGATGCGTCAACACTATGGTTTGTCAGTCTGTGTGACGACTCAGGTCGGATGTAATATCGGTTGTACCTTCTGTGCCTCTGGTTTGATTAAGAAACAACGTGACCTCAATAACGGTGAAATCGTAGCGCAAATCATGCTGGTTCAGAAATACTTTGATGAACGTGGTCAGGATGAACGCGTCAGCCATATTGTTGTCATGGGAATTGGTGAGCCCTTTGATAACTACAATAATGTCTTGAATTTTGTTCGTACTATCAATGATGATAAAGGAATGGCCATCGGTGCTCGTCACATTACGGTTTCAACCTCAGGTTTGGCCCATAAAATTCGTGATTTTGCTAATGAAGGAGTTCAGGTCAATCTTGCCGTTTCCCTTCACGCACCCAATAATGAATTGCGCTCAAGCATCATGAAGATTAACCGTGCCTTTCCGATTGAAAAACTCTTTGCTGCTATTGAGTACTACATCGAAACAACAAATCGTCGTGTGACCTTTGAGTATATCATGCTCAATGAAGTCAATGATGGTGTAGAACAAGCCTTAGAATTGGCTGAATTGCTCAAGAATATCAAGAAATTGTCTTATGTAAACTTGATTCCTTATAACCCAGTTAGTGAGCATGACCAATATAGCCGTAGTCCTAAAGAGCGCGTCCTGGCCTTTTATGATACGCTTAAGAAAAAAGGGGTTAACTGTGTGGTTCGTCAAGAGCATGGTACTGATATTGATGCAGCTTGTGGACAATTGCGTTCTAATACAATGAAACGTGACCGCCAGAAAGCAGTCGCAGCAGTCAATCCTTAATGATGAAGAAGACTTATAATCGTATTTTGGTCTGGGGAGTCATTTTCTATAGTATTTGTATCGTTTACTTTTGCTTTACTCCTCAAGAACATTCTCCCGTGGGGGTGGAAACTCCAGGTATTCAGCATCTTGGACGCCTGGTTTTTCTTTTGACTCCTTTCAATTCTCTCTGGAAACTGGGTGAGGTGAGTGACATAGGACAATTATGTTGGCTTTTTCTACAAAATATCCTCAATGTCTTCTTACTTTTTCCTCTGATTTTCCAACTCCTTTATCTCCTTCCAAATTTGCGTAAGACAAGAAAAGTGATCTTTTTCAGTTTTCTTATAAGCCTAGGAATTGAGTGTACGCAGTTAGTCTTAGATTTTTTCTTTGATTTTAATCGCGTCTTTGAGATTGATGATTTGTGGACCAATACCTTGGGTGGCTATCTGGCTTGGCTTCTCTATAAACAATTACATAAAAACAAGATAAGGAATTAAAATGAGTATTTTAGAAGTTAAAAATCTGAGTCATGGTTTTGGTGACCGTGCAATTTTTGAAGATGTGTCCTTCCGCCTCCTTAAGGGAGAACATATCGGTCTGGTCGGTGCCAATGGTGAAGGAAAATCAACCTTTATGAGCATTGTGACTGGTAAAATGCTGCCAGATGAAGGAAAGGTTGAGTGGTCCAAATATGTGACTGCGGGTTACTTGGATCAACACTCAGTCCTTGCTGAAGGGCAGTCGGTGCGTGATGTGCTCCGTACAGCTTTTGATGAGCTGTTTAAAGCTGAAGCTCGTATCAATGACCTTTATATGGAAATGGCTGAAGACGGTGCGGATGTTGATGCTCTCATGGAAGAAGTTGGCGAACTGCAAGATCGTTTAGAGAGTCGTGATTTCTATACCTTGGATGCTAAGATTGACGAAGTAGCGCGTGCCCTTGGTGTCATGGACTTTGGCATGGATACAGATGTAACTTCTTTGTCAGGTGGGCAAAGAACCAAGGTGCTTTTGGCAAAACTCCTCCTTGAAAAGCCCGATATCTTGCTTTTGGACGAGCCAACCAACTACTTGGATGCTGAGCATATTGACTGGCTCAAGCGCTATCTCCAAAACTATGAGAATGCCTTTGTCCTTATTTCACACGATATTCCATTCTTGAACGATGTTATCAATATCGTCTATCATGTGGAAAATCAACAGCTGACGCGTTACTCTGGTGACTACTACCAGTTCCAAGAAGTCTATGCTATGAAGAAATCTCAGCTAGAGGCAGCCTACGAACGTCAGCAGAAAGAAATTGCGGACCTTAAGGACTTTGTTGCCCGAAACAAAGCGCGTGTTGCAACACGAAACATGGCCATGTCTCGTCAGAAGAAATTGGATAAGATGGATATTATCGAATTACAAAGTGAGAAACCAAAACCATCCTTTGATTTCAAATCAGCTCGTACGCCAGGGCGCTTTATCTTCCAAGCCAAGGATTTGCAAATTGGTTATGATCGTCCTCTGACCAAGCCTTTAAATCTTACCTTTGAACGTAATCAAAAGGTTGCTATTATCGGGGCAAATGGTATCGGGAAAACAACTCTCTTGAAGTCCCTATTGGGCATTATTCCACCAATCGCTGGAGAGGTTGAACGTGGAGACTACCTAGAACTTGGCTACTTTGAACAAGAAGTAGAAGGTGGCAATCGTCAAACACCACTAGAGGCTGTTTGGAATGCCTTTCCAGCTCTTAACCAAGCAGAAGTTCGTGCAGCCCTTGCCCGTTGTGGTTTGACAACTAAGCATATCGAAAGCCAAATTCAGGTCTTGTCAGGTGGGGAACAAGCCAAGGTTCGTTTCTGTCTCTTGATGAATCGTGAAAACAACGTTTTAGTGCTGGACGAGCCGACCAACCATTTGGATGTGGATGCCAAGGATGAACTCAAACGCGCTCTCAAAGAATACAAGGGATCTATCCTTATGGTCTGCCATGAACCAGACTTCTATGAAGGCTGGATGGACCAAATATGGGATTTTAATAATCTAACTTAAAAATGAGGACAAAAAAATACAGTACCGAATGTGGATACTGTATTTTTTGGTTTTTAAGATTTAAAATCGTAGTCTTTCACCACTTCGATGCTGTCGATTGTGATAGCAGTAGTTGGCTTGTCTTTTTCATCTTTTTCGGCTTTGGCAATTTTATCTACAACATCCATACCGTCAATCACTTGACCAAATACGGGGTGTTTGCCATCTAGACTAGGGTTTCCCCCTTCTTTATAGGCTTCGATAATTTTCTTTGGATACTTGCTTGTAGGGAGTTTAGCAGAGGTATCTGTAGAGTTTTGGTTGATGAAGAACTGGCTACCATTGGTGTTTGGTTGACCAGTATTAGCCATAGAAAGAGCACCACGGATGTTATAGAGATAAGGAGTAATCTCGTTTTTGAAACCAGTTCCCTTGTCTTTAGTCTTATCCTTGTCATGCCAGATGGACTGACCACCTGTACCGTCCCCTTTTGGATCTCCAGTTTGAACCATGAAGCCATCGATGACACGGTGGAAGGTAATGCCGTTATAGTAGCCTTCTTTGGCGTGAGTGAGGAAGTTTTCAACCGCTAGAGGAGCGAGTTTAGGGAATAGTTTGATACGGATATCTCCTTGACTTGTGTGTAGAATCACTTCAGCCTCGTCTTCAGCAACTTCTTTAGATAGTTGCGGGAAATTGGCGTTTTCGTTTGTTAAAGCATCGTTTAACTCCTTAGCAGATTGGGCAGCTGCTTTGGAACTTTCTTCAGCAGCAAGACTGGAATCAACATAGTCATCACCACGCAGACTGCGTTGGATGCTGCTACATCCAGCTAGAGCTACGGTGGACAGTAAAAGAAGGGTTGCTAGTTTTTTCATTCTATTCCTCTCAAAAATTTATTTCTACCATTGTACCCTAAAAGGAAGTGGATTTCAAATGTTAGTGACAAGACAGTTTAAGAGGAAGCCAACCAGAAAGTCGCTTGCTTAGGAGCATCAATGCCATAAGTGTATTCAAAGTATTTAGGGAATCAGATCTTAAGAAAGCTCGTAAAGTATCACAATTAGTAAACGTCAATTAGAAAGAATTACTATATTTTAAAAGAGCACATTTTCAAAGGATTTTTTCTTTTGGCTTCAATTCCTAATTAGTCAATGAACTTAATACTAGGTCTCGAAAAGAATTATGCTTCCTCTTTATGTCTGAGTTCAAAGAGGTCTTCTACTTTCAGATTAAAAACTTGAGCAATTTTAAGAGCCATTTCCAGCGAAGGGTTGTAACGGTTATTTTCCAAGTGCAGAATTGTCTCGCGTCGCATGCCGATGAGGTCGGCTAACTCCTGCTGAGTCATGCCTGTGGACTCACGAACAGATTTGAGATTAGTAATAATATTGCTTTCTTTGGCCATGTTTATCCTCTACGTTCCAAGATAAGATAGACAACCGCAAAGATGCAAATCAAGACAGCTATGCTAATAAATATCTGTCCAATGTAAAGAGTGAGAGATCCCATATACCCAATGATAACTGCTAGAATCATCAGTGCGCCTAGTATAAAAACAAACATCAAGCTAGCTGCCTTGGCTAAATTAGCATAAAAGCGTTCGTCCGGAGTTTCCTTGACATTTTTTAAAGAGAAAAAACCAAATCCAATCATTTCAATAACGAGGCCAATTCCCAAAATCCATTCTTTAATACCAGAACTTACGCTTGGGGTCGCAACCCAAATCCCTACTGTATAAAAAATGCTTGCTGCAAAAAAAAGTATCGTGTAAAGCTTAGCAGACAAGTCAAAAATAGTCTTTCCCTTACCTTTCTGACTCTTATGTAGCCAGCTACAAATAGCTACAATTTGACCTGACACTGAAATACCAGTAATAACTAACTTGGGTCCCCAACTAAGATTAGAACCAAATAAAACAATAAAATCAATAAAGAGAGCTACGGCAATCATTGCAATGAGGCCACGCATTTTTTGACTTTTTTTCATGATAGACTCCTTTTTTGTGTTATAAATATATCACACTTAAATTTTATGTTATAAATATATCACATTTAAATTTAGAAAGCAAGAATTTATGTGCCAAGATGGCAGTTATTTGAAAAAATTTTTTAATAAAAGCCCTTGATAGTCAAACAACTAACAAATTCTTTGAAGCAATGCATCGGATTTGGTTTGGATAGTTTCGTTAGTAATATTTGATGATAAAAAATTTTTGGAAAATCTAGATACTCTATGAATCTCTACTTTTTTAGACTATTATAAAGTCTGTCAGAATAAGCGTTATAGGTGTAGAAGTTAATTTTTACAGAACTAAATTATTCCCCCATTTAGAATCTATTAATTCATATTTTATAAATTAATTAGTAGATATCATTCTTAAAATCCTTGATATTTCGTTTGGGAACGGGCTTAGAATTTAGGAGCCAAGTATCCAAATCTCGTTCAGGCGATATGAAGGGTTTGACTTGATGGTCTTTATAAAATGTTTCTAATACTCTTCGAAAATCAAATTCAAACTACGTCAGCTTTACCTTGCCGTACTCAAGTACAGCCTGCGGCTAGCTTCCTAGTTTGCTCTTTGATTTTCATTGAGTATAAAATAGTATTCACGGATAGCTTCTTTCAAACATTTATTTCCTACTTCTAACAAATTTCTAAATGGTTTAAAAATTTTATAGTCTGTCAAGTTTTTTTCTTGACACCTGTCAGGAATCTGATATAATAGAACATGTGCTAAATAGCTCAGCTATTTCACCGAAATAAAAAATAAGAAAAGAGACTTTAAAAATGGCAGTTAAAATCCGTTTGACTCGTATGGGTTCTAAGAAAAAACCTTTCTACCGTATCAACGTAGCAGATTCACGTTCACCACGTGACGGACGTTTCATCGAAACAGTTGGAACTTACAACCCACTTGTTGCTGAAAACCAAGTAACTTTGAAGGAAGACCGCGTTCTTGCATGGTTGGCTGATGGAGCTCAACCTTCAGATACAGTTCGCAACATCCTTTCAAAAGAAGGTGTATTGAAGAAATTCCACGATTCTAAATTCTCAAAATAAGTTTAAAGTAGGTTGACAGATGGATACGATTGAAAATCTCATTATTGCGATTGTGAAACCCTTGATTTCACAACCAGATGCCTTAACTATCAAGATTGAAGATACACCAGAATTTTTGGAATATCATTTGGATCTTGATCAAAGCGATGTGGGTCGTGTAATCGGTCGTAAGGGTCGCACTATTTCTGCGATAAGAACGATTGTCTACTCTGTCCCAACTGAAGACAAAAAAGTAAGAATCGTTATTGACGAAAAATAAGAAGAGCGGGACGAATGTCTCGCTTTTTTGCGAGGAATAGAAGAAAGGTTTAACGTTTAGACAAATACAAGACTACCTACTGGAACATTACCAGCAGTCTCGGACTGAGGAAGATCTTTTTATCCAGCTAGTGGAGGAAGTCGGAGAAGTAGCTGAGGTTTTGAATGGTCGTTCTGGTAGAAAAGAGGGCGTTCAGGATTCTAACGAGGAACTAGCAAAAGAACTGGCTGATATCATTCACTACACTGTCGCAATTGCGGCCATCAACGACATAGATCTAACCAAGACCATTTTTGAAAAAGACAAAAAGGCGGCTATCAAATATCAGCATGAACGAGATTTGGAAGGATTTTTGAAGGAATTCGAGAGTTGACATACTTTTTCTCCAACTTGAGAAAATCTTTGGAACGTGATAAAATAAAGGATAAGGATTTTTAATAATTCATTATATAGAACGAGTGGATTTCTTTATGAAGAGGTTTGAAGTATCTACAGAAATTGGTAGTCTCTCTGTTACTTATCAAAAACAAAAGAAAATGCTAGTTTGTTTAAGTGGCGCAGGTTTGCTACCAAGTTATGAAAATTTTTCACTTATACTTGAAAAACTTCCTCCTACAATTGGTTATTTGACAATTGATTTTCCGAACACAGGTAGGAGTCCGATTCATGACCAATCTGGTAAAAATCTGGATAATCTTGCAGATGCGGTTTATGAAGTACTTGAAGAATTGGCGATTTCTGAATATATACTTTGTGTACATAGTTTGAGTGGAATTTTAGCTTGCAAATTGCTCAAGAAACCAATTAAGTGTCAGGCTTTAGTAGCAATTGAACCGACAACTAAAAACGTCATGTTTGCTGATTTTTCAGAAAATTCTTATCCAGAAATGGAAGAGCAGATGAGGCTGATTGACGAGTGTGGTCCTGAACTTTATTTTAAGAACTTAACTCAAGCAACATTTAGACCTGAAATTAATAAAGAAATCTGGGAAATAATGCAGGGAAAAGGCTCAGAGTTGGAAAATCAAGATCCAGGATTTCAAATATCTGGAGAGATTACTGAGGAAGATTTTGAGAATTTGTCGATAGAAACTTGTACCCCTGTATTTATTTTTTGTCAGCCTTATAGAGAAAAAGAGTACAGAGAATCAGAATATTGGACTTCCAATACTAAACTCATTTTAGGAGGGAATCACCATTATTTACAATGGTCAGAATCAGAAAAAATTGCGACTATTATTCGAGAATTGTTAGAATAAGATGGATAGAAATAAAGTACAGGAGACAAGATGAACTACTTTAATGTTGGGAAAATCGTCAATACGCAAGGATTGCAGGGTGAGATGCGAGTCTTGTCTGTGACAGATTTTGCAGAAGAACGGTTTAAAAAAGGGGCTGAGCTGGCTTTGTTTGATGAAAAAGATCAGTTTGTTCAAACAGTGACCATTGCTAGCCACCGTAAACAGAAGAACTTTGACATTATTAAATTCAAAGACATGTACCATATCAATGCTATTGAAAAGTACAAGGGATACAGTCTCAAGGTTGCTGAGGAAGATTTGAATGACCTAGACGATGGTGAATTTTATTATCACGAGATTATCGGTTTGGAAGTCTATGAGGGTGATAACTTGATTGGAACCATCAAGGAAATCCTGCAACCAGGTGCTAACGATGTCTGGGTGGTCAAGCGAAAAGGCAAGCGTGATTTGCTCTTGCCTTATATCCCACCAGTGATTCTCAATGTTGATATTCCAAATAACCGCGTTGATGTGGAAATCTTAGAAGGGTTAGACGATGAAGATTGATATTTTAACCCTTTTTCCAGAGATGTTTTCTCCGTTAGAGCACTCAATCGTTGGAAAGGCTCGAGAAAAAGGGCTCTTGGATATCCAGTATCATAATTTCCGAGAACATGCTGAAAAGGCCCGTCATGTAGATGATGAACCATACGGAGGTGGTCAGGGGATGTTGCTCCGAGCCCAACCCATTTTCGATGCCTTTGATGCTATTGAAAAGAAAAATCCGCGCGTCATTCTCCTCGATCCTGCTGGAAAGCAGTTTGATCAAGCTTATGCCGAGGATTTGTCTCAAGAGGAAGAGCTAATCTTTATCTGTGGGCACTACGAGGGTTATGATGAGCGCATTAAGACCTTGGTGACAGATGAGATCTCCCTGGGCGACTATGTCTTGACTGGTGGAGAGTTAGCGGCTATGACCATGGTTGATGCTACGGTACGCCTGATTCCAGAAGTGATTGGTAAGGAGTCTAGCCACCAAGATGATAGTTTTTCTTCTGGGCTTCTCGAGTATCCTCAGTACACACGTCCCTATGATTATCGAGGGATGGTCGTGCCAGATGTACTGATGAGTGGACACCATGAGAAGATTCGTCAGTGGCGATTGTATGAGAGTTTAAAGAAAACCTATGAACGCAGACCGGATTTGCTTGAACATTATCAACTGACAGCAGAAGAAGAAAAAATGCTGGCAGAAATCAAAGAAAACAAAGAATAAAGGAGATACCTATGCAAGTAATCAAACGTGATGGAGAAATTGCTGAATTTAATCCAGATAAGATTTACCAAGCTATCTTAAAGGCAGCTCAGACTGTCTATGTATTGACAGATGATTTACGTCAAAACCTTGCACAAGTCACTAAGAAAGTGGTTTTGGATTTGGAAGAGGCCAAGGTGGAACGTGCTACCATTAGCATGATTCAGTCTATGGTTGAACATCGTCTACTAGGTGCAGGTTACATTACCATTGCAGAACACTACATTTCCTATCGTCTACAACGTGACTTGGAAAGAAGTGGTTATGGAGATCATATCGCAGTTCATTTACATTTTGAACAAATTCGCTAAGAAAAAAGAGTGGGATGAAGCAACTACATCTCACTCTTTCTTAAATCTATTTTTTTGGGCTGTTTGGACAGTTGAAGGGACAAATCGTAGGCGTTGAATATCGCTTATGCGGATAATACGGGTCACATTTTTAGCAAAATTTTTCACGATAATTTGCTGGCGTTGCTGATCGTATTTGATGATGTCACCTGTAAAACTTGTCTCAGACAAGATAAGGTGAACAGCAGTTTGTTTCTGGATAGCCTCTTCAATAGTGGCTGTAAGGGAGTTGCTTTCAGTATGGTCTGGTTCTTCATGTCCATTTAAAAAGTCATGTATTTTATCTAGAACTTGCTGGAATTTATGTCTCATATTGGCCTCCCTTCTTTTATATCAATATTATATAAAATTTTCCTAAAATCTACAAGATTTTACGAATAATCAAATGAAAGCAAAAAAAGGAGAAGAAAATGGCAGAATTTACATTTGAAATCGAAGAGCACTTGTTGACTCTTTCTGAAAACGAAAAAGGTTGGACCAAGGAAATCAACCGTGTGAGCTTTAATGGAGCCCCTGCAAAGTTTGATATTCGTGCTTGGAGTCCAGACCATACTAAAATGGGTAAAGGGATCACTCTCTCAAATGAAGAATTTCAAACGATGGTGGATGCCTTTAAAGGCAACTAAGTTGTCAAAATGAATGAAAAGGATATTGAGTCATGATAACTCGATATCCTTTTTTAGTTAGTAAAGTAAGCCTGATTTTTAAGGCGTTGAAGTAGGGGACGACTAATAAAACTAATAGCCAGAAGTTTACCAAGATCTGGAATGATAAAGGGAATGACCCCCACAATAAGAGCTTTTTCAAATGCCATTCCAGCTAGGAAATGCAAGCTGAGGATCCCACCGACAAAAACAAGTGTATCTCCCAAGAGATTTGCTAGAAAAATTCTGACAAAACCACTATCACTGTTAGTTAGAGAAGAGGTAAGTCCAGAATAAACAAGATAAAACCAAAGATAGCCTGCAGTAGGACCAACTAAAGCCTGAAAACCAGCTCCACCTCCTGCAAAGACAGGAAGACCGATAGCACCTAGAAGAAGATAGAGTCCAACAGAAAGTACAGCCTCCCTCGGTCTAAAGACAGTAGCAATCAAGCCGATTGCAAAGTTTTGCAGAGTGAAGGGGACAGGTCCAATTGGAATACTGATTTGTGCTAAAACAGCAATGAGAGCAGCACCAATAGCAGGGATGGCATAAACGTGAGCTTTTTTCAAAATAGTTAACCTCTTTTCTGATGTATAGTAACTATTATACTCGTAGAGTAATTATTGTCAACCTATTTATAAATTCAAGGTAACAAAAACTGTAACGGCCGATTTTGCTTACTGGGTAAGTTGTTTTCATCGATTGTAAATCATCAAAAAAGAAGCAGACACATTTGTATCAGCTTCTTTTGCTTCGATTAACGCATAGTTACAAATTCTTCGGATGCAGTTGGGTGAATCGCCACAGTTGCATCAAAGTCTGCTTTGGTTGCTCCCATTTTGATAGCAACAGCAAATCCTTGAATCATTTCATCAACACCGTATCCAATTCCATGAAGTCCGACAACTTTTTCTTCTGAACCAGCTGTGATCAATTTGAAACGAGTTTCTTGACGGTTGCAAGTGCAAGCAGAGTACATAGACGTAAAGCTTGATTTGTAAACCTTGATTTGGTCTTGACCGTATTCTTTAATAGCTTGCTCTTCTGTCAAGCCAACAGTTCCGATAGCAGGGTGTGAAAAGACAACAGTTGGAATAGTTGAGTAGTCCATTTTTGCAGTTGTTTTTCCGTTAAAGAGACGTTCAGACAAAGTACGTCCAGCTTTGATAGCAACTGGAGTTAGTTCTTTTTCACCTGTTACATCACCTAGAGCGTAGATTCCTTCAACAACAGTATTTTGGTATTTATCCACTTGGATAAAGCCACGTTCATTCAGAGTTACTCCAGCTTTTTCAAGTTGCAAGCTCTTAACGTTTGGACGGCGACCTGTAGCCCAGATAACTTGGCTAGCTGTGTGACTAGTACCATCTTCGAAATGAATGGTAATGCCCTCAGCAGTTTTTTCTAACTTGGCAGGGACTTTGTGAGTATGAAGTGGCAAGTTTGTTCTTTCCATTTCCTTTACCAAACCTTCAACGATGTAAGAATCAAAACCACGTAAAGGACGATCGCGACGAACAAAGAGGTCTGTCTTGACACCAAAAGTGTGGAGTACTCCAGCCAATTCAACGGCAATATAACCAGCACCTAGAATGGCAACTGACTCTGGCAATTCTTCCCAAGCAAATACATCATCAGAAGAGCCACCTAGTTCTGCACCAGGAATATTAGGAATACTTGGATGGGCACCAGTAGCAATCACGATATGTTTAGCACGAATGAGTTCACCATTTACGCTGACAGTATGAGAATCTACAAATTCAGCATGTCCTTCAATCAAGTCTACACCGTTGCGTTTAAAACTGCCATCATAAGAAGAACGAGCGCGATCAATGTAAGCTTCACGATTGCGACGTAGGGTTGCAAAGTCAAAGTTAAGATCAGTAGTTTTAAAACCGTAGTCTTCTCCAAATTGATGGAAAGTCTCAGCAATTTGTGCTCCGTACCACATGATTTTCTTAGGAACACAACCGACGTTGACACAGGTTCCACCTAATTTCTTTTCCTCAATAACGGCAGCTTTGGCTCCATGTTCACCAGCACGATTCATGGTAGCAATTCCTCCGCTACCTCCACCGATAGCAATGATATCATATTCTCTCATTGAAAACTCCTTTGTACTCTTTTAAATAGTAGAGTGTCATTTTTTGATAGTCATATTCTATCTTTTTTTTGATGTGATTGCAAAAATCTGCTACGTTCAAAAAAATTAAAGAAAAGGCTTGCAAAAAAGAAAAATAAAGTGTATTATATAACTAGTACAATAGAGATAAAAATTTCCGAACAATAAGTGAATCCTGAAATGTCATTATTTCGTTCTGAATTGTTATTGTTTGTATTTGGTAATTTTTGTATAATATTGTTAAGGACTTTAAATCAAAAAAGGAGTTTCATTATGAAAAAGAATCGTAAGGCTAAAAAGTGGCAATTGTATGCAGCAATCGGTGCTGCAAGTGTTGTTGTATTGGGGGCTGGGGGCATTTTGCTTTTTAGACAACCTTCTCAGACCGCTGTAAAAGATGAGGCTACTCATCTGGTTGTTGCTAAAGAAGGAAGCGTTGCATCCTCTGTTTTATTATCAGGGACAGTAACGGCAAAAAATGAACAATATGTTTATTTTGATGCTAGTAAGGGAGATTTAGATGAAATCCTTGTTTCTGTGGGGGATAAGGTTAGTGAAGGGCAGGCTTTAGTCAAGTACAGTAGTTCAGAAGCCCAGGCGGCCTATGATTCAGCTAGTCGAGCAGTTGCGAAGGCAGATCGTCATATCAATGAACTCAATCAAGCACGGAATGAAGCCGCTTCAGCTCCGGCTCCACAGTTGCCAACACCAGCAGGAGTCGAAGGAGCTGCGGCACAAACTCCAGCTCCAGTCGCAGGAAATTCAGTATCCTCTATTGATGCTCAATTGGGTGATGCCCGTGATGCCCGTGCAGATGCAGCGGCACAATTAAGCAAGGCTCAAAGTCAGTTGGATGCAATGACGGTTCTCAGTACCCTAGAGGGAACTGTGGTCGAAGTCAACCGTAATGTTTCTAAATCTCCAACTGGAGCTAGCCAGGTGGTAGTTCATGTCGTTAGCAATGAAAACTTGCAAGTTAAGGGGGAACTATCTGAATATAACCTTGCCAACCTCTCTGTAGGACAAGAAGTAACCTTTACTTCTAAAGTTTACCAAGATAAGAGCTGGACTGGTAAGATTAGCTACATTTCTGACTACCCTAAAAACAATGGTGAAGCGGCAAGTGCAGCTACTGCCGCAGCAGGTGGTAATTCTGGTTCTAAATATCCATATACTATCGATGTTACAAGTGAAATCGGTGATTTGAAACAAGGATTCTCAGTAAGTGTTGAGGTCAAGAATAAGAGTAAAGCCATTTTGGTTCCTCTAACAAGTATTGTGACTGAAAATGATAAGAACTATGTCTGGGTGCTTGACGAGCAGAAAAAGGCTAAGAAAGTGGAAGTTGGTTTGGGAAATGCTGATGCAGACAACCAAGAAATCACTTCAGGTCTGACAAATGGAGTCAAGGTCATCAGTAACCCAACGTCTTCTCTAGAGGAAGGAAAAGAGGTGAAGGCTGATGAAGCAACTAATTAGTCTAAAAAATATCTGCAGAAGCTACCGTAACGGTGACCAAGAACTGCAGGTTCTCAAAAATATCAACCTAGAAGTGAATGAGGGTGAATTTGTTGCCATCATGGGACCATCTGGTTCGGGTAAGTCTACTCTCATGAATACGATTGGTATGTTGGATACACCAACCAGTGGAGAATATTATCTTGAAGGCCAAGAAGTAGCTGGACTCGGTGAAAAACAACTAGCCAAGGTCCGCAATCAACAAATCGGTTTTGTCTTTCAGCAGTTTTTTCTTCTATCTAAACTTAACGCTCTGCAAAACGTAGAATTGCCCTTGATTTACGCGGGAGTTTCGGCTTCAAAACGTCGCAAGTTAGCTGAGGAGTATTTAGATAAGGTTGAATTGACAGAACGTAGTCATCATTTGCCTTCGGAATTATCTGGTGGTCAAAAGCAACGTGTAGCTATCGCGCGTGCCTTGGTAAACAATCCTTCTATTATCCTAGCGGACGAACCGACAGGAGCCTTGGATACCAAAACAGGTAACCAAATCATGCAACTATTGGTTGAACTAAATAAAGAAGGAAAAACTATTATCATGGTAACGCATGAGCCTGAAATCGCTACTTATGCCAAACGCCAGATTGTCATTCGAGATGGAGTTATTTCGTCTGACAGTGCGCAGTTAGAAAAGGAGGAAAACTAAGATGCAGAATCTGAAATTTGCCTTTTCATCTATCATGGCACATAAGATGCGCTCTTTTCTTACTATGATTGGGATTATCATTGGTGTTTCATCAGTTGTTGTGATTATGGCTCTGGGGGATTCCATGTCTCGTCAGGTCAATAAAAACATGACCAAGTCACAGAAGAATATTCATGTCTTTTTCTCGCCTATTAAAAGTAAAGACGGTTCTTTTACCCAAAAACAATCGGCTTTGACAGTTTCTGGGAAAGAAGAGGAAGTTCCTGTTGAACCACCAAAACCACAAGAGTCTTGGGTCAGGGAGGCGGCTAAACTGAAGGGGGTAGATAGTTACTATGTAACCAACTCAACGAATACCACCTTATCTTATAAAGATAAAAAAGTGGAGCGCGCTAGCTTGACGGGTGGGAATATTACCTATATGAAGGCGGTTGAAAATGAAATTGTTGCAGGCCGAAGTCTTATAGCTCAGGATTATAAAGATGTGGCCAGTGTCATTTTACTAGACCAAGAACTTGCTAATAGTCTGTTTGGATCTGCTCAAGAAGCTGTTAACCAGGTTATAGATGTTGGTGGCTTTAGCTATCGTGTCATTGGTGTCTATACCAGCGATGAGGCCAAGACTGCCAAGACTTTTGGTATTGGTGGACTTCCGATTACGACTAATATTTCTCTTGCCAACAACTTCAATATGGATGAGATTTCTGATATTGTCTTCCGGGTTAATGATACCAGTTTGACACCAACTGTGGGACCAGAATTAGCTAGAAAATTGACCGAAATTGCTGGTATTCAGCAAGGGGAGTATCAGGTGGCAGATGCGACTGCAGCCTTCCAAGAAGTACAACAATTGTTCGGCTTTATAACTACGATTATTAGTGCCATTGCAGGTATTTCCCTCTTTGTTGGAGGAACTGGTGTTATGAATATCATGCTGGTTTCGGTGACAGAGCGTACCCGTGAGATTGGTCTCCGTAAGGCTTTGGGTGCAACTCGTGCCAATATTTTAATCCAGTTTTTGATTGAATCCATGATTTTGACCTTGTTAGGTGGATTAATTGGCTTGACAATTGCAAGTGGTTTAACTGCCTTAGCAGGTTTGCTATTGCAAGGCTTGATTGCGGGTATAGAAGTTGGAGTATCAATCCCAGTTGCCCTATTTAGTCTTGCAGTTTCGGCTAGTGTGGGTATCGTTTTTGGAGTCTTGCCAGCCAACAAGGCATCGAAACTTGATCCAATTGAAGCCCTTCGTTATGAATAAGATTAACAAGATGGACGCTTGTCTATCTTGTTTTTGTATGGATTTCCCTATCGAAAATCATTAAAAATGTGATATAATGAAGTGTTAGAAAAACAGGTTTCATTTGCCTGGAAAGGAAAAATTATGTCTGAAAAGAATTTTTATATTACAACGCCGATTTACTATCCATCTGGTAAACTGCATATCGGATCTGCCTATACAACCATCGCTTGTGATGTCCTAGCACGTTACAAACGCCTGATGGGCTACGATGTCTTTTATTTGACAGGTCTTGATGAGCATGGTCAAAAGATTCAACAAAAAGCAGAAGAAGCTGGAATCACCCCTCAAGCCTATGTTGATGGGATGGCAGTTGGAGTCAAAGAACTCTGGCAATTACTAGATATCTCATACGATAAATTTATCCGTACAACGGATAACTACCATGAAAAAGTAGTGGCTCAAGTCTTTGAGCGCTTGCTTGCTCAAGATGATATTTACTTGGGTGAATACTCTGGTTGGTATTCAGTTTCAGATGAGGAATTCTTTACAGAAAGCCAGCTTGCGGAAGTGTTCCGTGATGAAGCTGGAAATGTGACTGGCGGTATTGCTCCATCAGGTCACGAGGTTGAATGGGTATCTGAAGAATCATATTTCCTTCGCCTTAGCAAATACCAAGATCGTTTGGTCGAATTTTTCAAGTCCCATCCTGAATTTATCACTCCAGATGGTCGTCTGAATGAAATGCTTCGCAACTTCATCGAGCCAGGTTTGGAAGATTTGGCTGTTTCTCGTACAACCTTTACATGGGGTGTGCCAGTGCCATCTAATCCAAAACACGTTGTCTATGTTTGGATTGATGCCCTTCTTAACTATGCTACAGCTCTTGGCTACGGTCAAGATGAACATGGTAACTTTGACAAATTCTGGAATGGAACAGTCTTCCACATGGTAGGAAAAGACATCCTTCGTTTCCACTCAATCTACTGGCCAATCCTTCTTATGATGTTAGATATCAAATTGCCAGATCGTTTGATTGCTCACGGTTGGTTCGTCATGAAAGACGGCAAAATGTCTAAATCTAAAGGGAATGTCGTTTACCCTGAAATGTTGGTAGAACGTTATGGTCTAGATCCACTTCGTTACTACCTCATGCGTAGCCTTCCAGTTGGTTCAGACGGAACCTTCACTCCTGAAGACTATGTAGGCCGTATCAACTACGAATTGGCCAATGACCTTGGAAACCTCCTCAACCGTACGGTTTCTATGATTAATAAGTACTTTGACGGGCAAGTCCCTGCCTATGTAGAAGGTGTAACAGAGTTTGACCATGCTCTTGCTGACGTTGCAGAACAATCAATCGCTGACTACCACACCTACATGGAAGCAGTTGACTACCCACGTGCACTTGAAGCAGTCTGGACCCTTATCTCTCGTACTAACAAATACATAGACGAGACAGCTCCATGGGTATTGGCAAAGGATGAAGCACTACGCGATCAATTGGCAAGTGTTATGAGTCACTTGGCAGCTAGCCTTCGTGTCGTAGCTCACTTGATTGAACCATTTATGATGGAAACCAGTCGTGCAGTTTTGACTCAACTTGGTTTAGCAGAAGTTGCTAGCCTTGAGAACTTGAACTTGGCTGACTTCCCAGCAGATGTGACTGTAGTTGCCAAAGGAACACCAATCTTCCCACGTCTGGATATGGAAGAAGAAATCGCCTATATCAAGGAACAAATGGAAGGCAATAAACCAGCAGTCGAAAAAGAGTGGAATCCAGACGAAGTTGAACTCAAACTAAACAAGGAAGAAATCAAGTTTGAAGACTTTGACAAGGTCGAAATCCGTGTCGCAGAAGTCAAAGAAGTGTCTAAAGTAGAAGGTTCAGATAAGTTGCTTCAATTCCGCTTGGATGCTGGTGATGGTGAAGATCGTCAAATCCTCTCAGGAATTGCAAAATACTATCCAAACGAACAAGAATTGGTCGGCAAGAAAGTTCAAATCGTTGCCAACCTCAAACCTCGTAAAATGATGAAGAAATATGTCAGCCAAGGGATGATTCTCTCAGCTGAACATGATGGGAAATTAACCCTTCTCACAGTTGATCCAGCTGTACCAAACGGAAGTGTGATTGGGTAAAAATAGAGGCTCTATAATATTTGAATCTTTGTCTTGTTTCATGGGTTTAAGAAGATAACATGGAGTGAAATATAGTCAAAAAGCCGTTGCAAAGCGGTTTTTTGTTATAATTAATTGAAGAATGTAGAATCAAAGGAGAAAAATTTGATGAGATACATAACTCTTGGTCAAGGTGACAAAGAATTATCAGAAATTGTTCTCGGAATGATGAGAATAGAAGATAAGTCTGTAAAAGAAGTTGAAGAGCTTGTAGAAACAGCACTGTCTGTTGGAATCAATGCTTTTGACTTGGCTGATATTTATGGTCGTGGTCGTTGTGAAGAACTGTTAGGTCTTGTCCTAAAAAATCGTCAAGATTTAAGAGAAGAGATGTGGATTCAGTCAAAATGTGGAATTCGCATTGAAGAATTTACCTATTTTGATTTTTCTAAGGACTATATTATAAAATCAGTTGACGGAATTTTGCAAAGATTGAAGATAGATCATCTAGATAGCTTGCTCCTTCATCGACCAGATGCTTTGATGGAATCTGACCAAGTAGCAGAAGCCTTTGATCTCCTTTATAAACAAGGTAAGGTTCGAAATTTTGGAGTTTCTAATCAAAATCCTATGATGATGGAGTTACTTAAAAAAGATGTCAAGCAGCCGTTAGCTGTTAATCAGCTACAATTGAGTGCGGCTTTTACTCCAGGATTCGAATCAGGTTTTCATGTTAATATGGAAGATAGTCAAGCAGCTATGCGAGATGGCAGCATTTTTGAATATTGCCAATTACATGATGTGGTCATTCAAGCATGGTCTGTCTTACAATTTGGGTATTTTAAAGGGAATTTTGTTGGAAATGAGAAATTTCAAGCTTTAAATCAAGTACTTGATCGTTTAGCTATTAAATATGGAGTAACCTCTTCAACTATTGCCATTTCTTGGATATTACGTTATCCAGCAAAAATGCAGGCAGTCGTAGGTACAACAAATCCTAAGCACTTGAGAGAAGTTAGCCAAGCGGCAAACTTTAGCTTAACAAGAAAAGAATGGTATGAAATTTATCTAGCTGCAGGGAATAATTTGCCGTAAGTAGAAGCAGATGTAAATAAATCACAGTCAAAAAGCCGTTGGAAAACGGTTTTTTGTTATAATTAATTGAAGAATGTAGAATTAAAGGAGAACATCATGACATTTGAAGAAATCCTGCCTGGATTAAAGGCCAAGAAAAAATATGTACGAACTGGTTGGGGAGAGGCTGAAAACTATGTCCAACTTTTTGACACCATCGAGCAAAACGGGATTGCACTTGAAGTGACGCCCTATTTCCTAATCAACGTGTCTGGAGAAGGGGAAGGTTTTTCCATGTGGAGCCCGACACCTTGTGATGTTTTGGCAACGGATTGGGTAGAAGTGCATGACTAGACGTGTATTGATTACGGGAGTGAGTTCAGGTATCGGACTTGCTCAAGCTCGCCTCTTTTTAGAGAGTGGCTATCAAGTTTATGGAGTTGACCAAGGTGAAAATCTACTCTTAGAGCGTGATTTTCACTTTTTACAGAGAGATTTGACCTTGGACTTGGAGCCAATTTTTGACTGGTGTCCTCAGGTGGATGTCTTGTGCAATACTGCTGGAGTTTTGGATGATTACAAACCCCTATTGGAACAATCAGCGCAGGAAATTCAAGAGTTTTTTGAAATCAACTATATGACTCCTGTTGAATTGACTCGGCATTATTTGACACAAATGTTGGAAAATAAAAAAGGAATCATCATCAATATGTGTTCGATTGCTTCAAGTCTAGCTGGCGGAGGTGGTCACGCCTATACCTCGTCTAAGCACGCCTTAGCTGGCTTTACCAAGCAGTTGGCTCTAGACTATGCTGAAACTGGTATTCAGGTCTTTGGGATTGCTCCAGGGGCAGTCAAGACAGCTATGACCGCTGCGGACTTTGAACCAGGTGGATTGGCGAACTGGGTGGCTAGTGAAACTCCCATCAAACGCTGGATTGAGCCAGAGGAAGTAGCAGAGATTAGCCTTTTCTTAGCAAGTGGAAAAGCGAACGCCATGCAAGGACAAATCCTGACCATTGATGGTGGCTGGTCTTTGAAGTAGGAGGAGTTGAATGGAAATCAAAAAACACTTTGGAGTCTATGCTGTTTGCTTTGAAAATGGGAAGTTACTCTGCATTGAAAAAACGAGAGGCCCTTATCAACATCGTTATGATCTACCCGGTGGTAGTCAGCAACTTGGTGAAGGATTGACGGAAACGCTGATTAGAGAAGTTATGGAAGAGACGGGATATACTGTTAGAAGCTACTCCAATCCTCGAATCTACGATGTTTTCGTCAGGGAAGAGTTAACAAATTTTACTGTTCACCATATCATGGCCTTGTATGATGTTGAGATAAACAAGAAGGAAGCTCAAGTTACTATTTCGGATGCTGTCTCTGATGGTGCGAATGATTCACTCGGATATATTTGGATGGATATTCAGAAAATCACAGAAGAAAATGCATCACCATTAGTTTTGAAGGTAAAGGCAGAGTTACGAGGATTTCCTGAATTAGAACTGACAAGCTATAAGAATTGGAAGGTAAAACATGCAAAATCAGCTAGCTCTTAGTGGCGAACAAATTGTTGAAAAAGTTTATCCCCATTTATTGCACCACGTCGGTATGATTCGTGGGGAATACTTACTGAGAGAGCTCAATCAAAATATCCTATTAGCAAGTTGTCAACAATTTGTAAAAGATTATCTAGATACCATTTGCTCCTTGTACTCAGATGAAGAGGTTTGGTATCGTTTTTCAGAGTTAACAAATACAGAAGCTAATTGTTTAGAGGGGACTAAAGAGCATTTTGATGAAAATCATCCCTTGTTTGGTTATAGAGGAACTAGGCGCTTGCTGGCGTGTCCTGATGAATTTCAGGCTGAAGCACATGTCGTTACAGAAGTTTATCAAACAAATCCCAATCTGTCTGTTATTTTTCCTTTTATCAATGATGCTGAGCAGTTAAAACAAGCTATTAGAGTATTGCGTGAGCATGGTTTTACTGGAAAAGTCGGCACAATGATTGAATTACCGTCAGCTTATTTTGACTTGGACAGGATACTGGAAACTGGTATTTCAAAGATTATAGTTGGAATGAATGATTTGACTTCTTTTGTTTTTGCGACTGTGAGAAACAGTCAATGGCATGATATGGAAAGTCCAATAATGTTAGATATGCTAAGAGATATGCAGGATAAAGCAAGGATAAAAAAGATTGACTTTGCTGTAGCAGGCTATCTGAATACTTCTTTCATACAAAAAATGAATCAGATGGGTATCAAGTGTATTATCCACTACAGTTCTATTCCAGAGATTTTTAATTTAGAGATTGATCATCCAGACCACCTCAAACGTATAAAAGAAGTAAGTAAAAAATTACAAAGGAGCAACCCATGACACCGCAAGAAATGTGGAATGACTACAAGCAAATCAACCCCTCTATCGGAGATGAGATAGATGCCTGGGCTTTTGGAGTGGAAGCAGATCTCTTGGCAGATTTGGTTTTAAAAGGCGAAAAGACAGCAACTGCCTCAGCCTACGACCTCTATGCAATAGAAGACGAACCTCTTCCACGAGAAGGAACCTTTGACATCATTTTAGATAGCCAAGATCGAGCTGTCTGCATTGTCGAAATTACTAAGGTTTCCGTTCAGCCCTTTCATCAAGTTTCTGCTGACCATGCCTATAAGGAAGGTGAGGGAGACAAATCTTTAGCCTATTGGCGTCAGGTTCATGAGGACTGTTTCGCCGAGTGGCTGAGAGAGGCAGGACTGACTTTTACACCTGACAGCAAGGTTGTTTTGGAAGAATTTCGCAAGGTCTACCCACTCTAGACTGCAGAAGGAAGAAAGTTTTGGAAATTACCGTCCAATCCTTTTTTCTAAAGCAAAACATGATATAATAAGTTTGTTTGAAGAAGAGTAAAACTCTTAAACTTAGAATAGGAGAAAACTATGCAAGCAGTTGAACATTTTATTACGCAATTTGTTCCTGAACACTATGATTTATTTTTAGACTTGAGTCGTGAGACCAAGACCTTTTCTGGGAAGGTGACCATCACTGGTCAAGCCAAGACTGACCGTATTTCCCTTCACCAAAAAGATTTGGAAATCGTTTCTGTAGAAGTTGCAGGGGAAGCTCGCCCATTTACAGTTGACCATGAAAATGAAGCCCTTCATATCGAATTGGCTGAGGCTGGTCAAGTTGACTTGGTTATCGCTTTCTCAGGAAAAATTACAGACAACATGACAGGGATTTACCCATCTTACTACACAGTTGATGGAGTCAAGAAGGAGGTCTTGTCTACTCAGTTCGAGAGCCATTTTGCGCGCGAAGCATTCCCATGTGTGGATGAGCCAGAAGCCAAAGCAACTTTTGACCTCTCTCTACGTTTTGACCAAGCAGAAGATGAATTGGCCTTGTCTAACATGCCAGAAATCGATGTTGAAAACCGTAAGGAAACAGGTATCTGGAAGTTTGAGACAACACCTCGCATGTCTTTTTACTTGTTAGCCTTTGTAGCAGGTGATTTGCAAGGTGTAACGGCTAAAACTAAAAACGGTACCCTCGTAGGTGTTTATTCAACCAAAGCCCACCCACTATCTAACCTTGATTTTTCACTGGACATCGCTGTTCGCTCTATCGAGTTTTACGAAGATTACTATGGAGTTAAGTACCCAATCCCTCAATCTCTCCACATCGCCCTTCCTGACTTCTCAGCTGGAGCTATGGAAAACTGGGGTCTTGTGACTTACCGTGAAGTTTACTTGGTTGTAGATGAGAACTCTACCTTTGCCAGCCGTCAACAAGTTGCCCTTGTTGTGGCCCATGAATTGGCTCACCAATGGTTTGGTAACCTGGTAACTATGAAATGGTGGGATGATCTTTGGCTCAATGAAAGCTTTGCTAACATGATGGAGTACGTCTGTGTAGATGCTATTGAACCAAGCTGGAATATCTTTGAAGATTTCCAAACAGGTGGTGTTCCGTCTGCCTTGAAACGTGATGCGACTGATGGTGTTCAGTCTGTTCACGTCGAAGTTAAACATCCAGATGAAATCAATACGCTCTTTGACGGAGCTATCGTCTATGCCAAAGGAAGCCGTCTCATGCACATGCTTCGTCGTTGGCTAGGAGATGCTGATTTCGCTAAAGGTTTGCACGCTTACTTTGAAAAACATCAATACAGCAATACCATTGGTCGTGACCTTTGGGATGCTCTTGGTCAAGCGTCTGGACGTGATGTCGCAGCCTTCATGGATTCTTGGTTGGAACAACCTGGTTATCCAGTTCTCACTGTCAAAGTTGAAAATGATGTCTTGAAGATTTCACAAAAACAATTCTTCATCGGTGAGCACGAAGATAAGAACCGTCTCTGGGTTGTGCCACTAAACAGCAACTGGAAAGGCTTGCCTGATACACTCGAAACTGAAAGCATCGAAATCCCTGGCTATGCAGCCCTTCTTGCTGAAAACAAAACAGCACTTCGTCTCAACACTGAAAATACAGCCCACTACATTACCGACTATCAAGGAGACTTGTTAGATGCTGTTCTTGCTGACCTAGTTGAGCTTGATAACACAAGTAAACTGCAGATCGTTCAAGAACGTCGTCTGCTTGCTGAAGCAGGGCACATTTCTTATGCTGACTTGCTTCCAGTCCTTGATAAACTTGCTAAGGAAGAATCTTACCTTGTCGTTTCAGCTGTTTCTCAAGTAATTTCTGCCCTCGAGCGCTTTATCGATGAAGGAACAGAAGCTGAAAGAGCCTTCAAAGACTTGGTTGCTAAATTGGCTCGTCATAATTATGACCGTCTTGGTTTTGAAGCTAAAGACGGAGAATCAGATGAGGATGAATTGGTTCGTCAGTTGGCTGTTTCTATGATGATTCGCTCAAATGATGCAGAAGCTAGTCAAGTCGCTAGCCAAATCTTCGCGGCTCACAAGGAGAATCTTGCAGGACTTCCAGCAGCTATTCGCTCACAAGTTCTGATCAATGAGATGAAACATCATGAGGCTAAAGACTTGTTAGCACTTTATCTTGATACTTATACTCACGCAACAGATGCTGTCTTTAAACGTCAGTTGGCAGCAGCTCTTGCATACAGTACAGATGCGGATAATATCCAAAACTTGATTACTTCTTGGAAGGACAAATTTGTGGTTAAACCACAGGACTTGTCTGCTTGGTACTTCCAGTTCTTAAGCCATCAGGCAACTCAGGAAACAGCATGGTCTTGGGCTCGTGAAAATTGGGCTTGGATTAAGGCAGCTCTTGGTGGAGATATGAGCTTTGATAGCTTTGTTATCCTTCCTGCACACGTATTTAAGACTCAGCAACGTTTGGCAGAGTACAAGGAATTCTTTGAACCGCAACTTTCTGACCTTGCTCTTAGCCGTAACATCGGTATGGGAATCAAGGAAATTGCAGCGCGTGTTGACTTGATTAACCGTGAAAAAGCTGCAGTGGAAGCAGTCGTTCTTCAATACGGAAATGCATAAATAAGCCTAAAATAAAAAGAAAACTCAGCTATCTCATGTAAAATGCAGAGAGTTGAGTTTTTTTTAAGGCAAATTTGGTATAATGGTTTTAATAAGGAGGAGTTTCTCATGATAAAAATCTTATTAGTTGAGGATGACCTAGGCCTGTCAAATTCAGTATTTGACTTTTTAGACGATTTTGCGGATGTCATGCAGGTATTTGATGGGGAAGAAGGTCTCTACGAAGCAGAAAGTGGCGTCTATGACTTAATTTTGCTTGACCTGATGTTGCCTGAAAAAAATGGTTTCCAAGTCTTGAAAGAGTTGCGCGAAAAAGGAATTACCACACCAGTCCTTATCATGACGGCCAAAGAAAGTTTGGATGACAAGGGACATGGTTTTGAGTTGGGAGCGGATGACTACCTCACCAAACCTTTCTATCTAGAAGAACTCAAAATGCGGATTCAAGCTCTTCTCAAACGTTCAGGTAAGTTTAATGAAAATACCTTGACTTATGGAAATATTGTAGTTAATTTGTCAACAAATACCGTTAAGGTTGAAGATACTCCTGTCGAATTGCTGGGGAGAGAGTTTGATTTATTAGTCTATTTCCTTCAAAATCAAAATGTTATTTTGCCCAAGACTCAGATTTTTGATCGTCTATGGGGATTTGATAGTGACACAACGATTTCGGTTGTCGAAGTTTATGTTTCAAAAGTCCGTAAGAAATTAAAAGGAACCACTTTTGCAGAGAATTTGCAAACCTTGCGTAGTGTGGGGTATATTTTAAAAGATGTTCAGTAAACTAAAAAAAACATGGTATGCGGATGACTTTAGTTATTTTATCCGTAACTTTGGTGTCTTCACTCTGATTTTCTCTACAATGACTCTGATTATTTTGCAGGTCATGCATTCGAGTCTCTATACTTCGGTGGATGATAAGCTTCATGGGCTGAGTCAAAATCCTCAAGCAGTTATTCAGCTTGCTGTAAATAGGGCAACAGAAGAGATTAAAGACTTAGAGAATGCCGCTACAGATACTAGTAAGACTGAGGTGAAACCAAATGTCAGTTCTAACACAGAAGTCATTCTTTTTGATAAGAATTTTACCCAGCTCCTTTCTGGAAACCGATTTTTGGGCTTGGATAAGATTAAGTTAGAAAAGAAAGAACTAGGTCATATCTATCAGATTCAGGTTTTTAATAGCTATGGACAAGAAGAAATCTATCGCATGATTTTGATGGAAACCAATATCAGTTCGGTTTCAACCAATATCAAGTATGCGGCTGTCTTGATTAATACCAGTCAGTTGGAGCAAGCCAGTCAAAAGCATGAGAAATTGATTGTGATTGTAATGGCAAGTTTCTGGATTTTGTCTTTACTTGCCAGTCTCTATCTAGCTAGGGTCAGTGTTAGGCCCCTGCTTGAGAGCATGCAGAAGCAGCAGTCCTTTGTGGAAAATGCCAGTCATGAGTTACGAACTCCACTTGCAGTTTTGCAAAATCGTTTAGAGACCCTTTTCCGTAAGCCAGAAGCTACCATTATGGATGTGAGTGAAAGTATTGCATCGAGTTTGGAAGAAGTCCGAAATATGCGGTTTTTGACGACGAACTTGTTGAATTTAGCTCGGAGAGATGATGGGATTAAGCCGGAACTTGCAGAAGTTCCAACCAGTTTTTTCAATACGACTTTCACAAACTATGAGATGATTGCTTCTGAAAATGACCGTGTCTTTCGTTTTGAAAATCGTATCCATCGCACGATTGTCACAGATCAGCTTCTTTTGAAACAACTGATGACTATCCTATTTGATAATGCCATCAAATATACCGAAGAAGATGGTGAAATTGATTTTATGATTTCAGCGACTGATCGTAATCTTTATTTGCTAGTTTCCGACAATGGAGTCGGTATTTCAGCAGAAGATAAGAAGAAAATTTTTGACCGTTTTTATCGAGTGGACAAGGCTAGAACCCGTCAAAAAGGTGGTTTTGGTTTAGGTTTATCCCTAGCCAAGCAAATTGTAGATGCCTTAAAAGGAACCATTACTGTTAAAGATAATAAACCAAAGGGAACAATCTTTGAAGTGAAGGTAGCCATCCACACACCATCTAAAAAGAAAAAATAAAAATATCGCTCCAGTTGGGGCGATATTTTGGATTTATCTTCTACGTTTTCGTTTGATAATAGACCGTTGAACTTTTAAAACAAGTAAGCTGGATCCGATTGCTGCGGCAAAGGCAAGAGCAGGTGATAATTTTAATGCTAAAAAGATAAAACTAAAGATAGCAATACAGATACAAAAAACAGCGATATTAACAAAAAATAGGATTTCCTTGAGATTGGCATCAGACTGCGCTTCAGGTGTATAATCTTGATAGCGAGGAACCTGCTGGCTTAATTCTTCTTGATAGTCTACCTCATAGGATTGTAATTTTCTTACGGGCATTATTCTCTCCTTAACAGTACATACCTATTTTATCATTTTTTCAGCAGAGAATTATTACAGAAAGGTTACAATAAGAATAAAGTCCCTTTTCATTTTTAAAGAATGGCTGATTTTCCAGAAATGTGGTATAATTTTTCTTATGGAAAAGATTATCATTACAGCAACTGCTGAAAGTATTGAACAAGTTAAACAACTGCTCGAAGCTGGCGTAGACCGTATCTATGTCGGTGAGAAAGATTTTGGCCTTCGTCTGCCAACGACCTTTAGTTATGACCAATTGCGTGAAATCGCTAAGTTGGTTCATGATGCTGGTAAGGAATTGATCGTTGCGGTTAATGCACTCATGCACCAAGACATGATGGATCGTATCAAGCCATTCCTTGATTTCTTGGAAGAAATCAAGACAGACTACATTACGATTGGGGATGCAGGTGTCTTTTACGTAGTCAACCGCGATGGTTATTCCTTTAAGACCATCTACGATGCTTCAACCATGGTAACTAGCAGTCGCCAGATTAACTTCTGGGGACAAAAGGCTGGCGCATCTGAGGCTGTTTTGGCGCGTGAAATTCCATCTGCTGAACTCTTCAAAATGCCAGAGATTTTGGAAATTCCTGCTGAAGTTTTGGTTTACGGAGCTAGCGTTATTCACCATTCTAAGCGTCCTCTCTTGCAAAACTATTATAACTTTACACATATCGATGACGAAAAGACGCGCAAGCGTGACCTCTTCTTGGCTGAGCCAAGTGACCCAGAGAGCCACTATTCCATTTTTGAAGACAATCATGGGACCCACATCTTTGCCAACAATGACCTTGATTTGATGACCAAATTGACAGAATTGGTGGAACATGGCTTTACTCACTGGAAACTAGAAGGTCTCTATACACCTGGTCAGAACTTTGTTGAGATTGCAAAACTCTTTATCCAAGCGCGTAGCTTGATTCAAGAGGGTAACTTTAGCCATGACCAAGCCTTCTTGCTGGATGAAGAAGTTCGTAAACTTCACCCTAAAAACCGTTTCCTTGATACAGGATTTTATGACTACGATCCTGACATGGTTAAATAAAGTAAATGATTCGTTGAGAGAAGGAAGATGCAAACATTTCTTCTCTCAATTTTTCTTATTCTCCAATATTTTCAAAGAATTAGTAGGCTAGGATGCTCTGTTTGCTGGAATTTTTAATACAAGTAACCTTCTCGAGTTTGAAAATTATCCCATGTTTGCAGGTGCCAAATGGCCCTTTTTTTGGTATAATTTTTTATAATGAAAACGATTGGTAATCGCTATGTTGTGGTGGATTTAGAGGCAACTAGCACAGGTAGTAAGGCTAAAATTATCCAAGTGGGAATTGTCGTGATTGAGGATGGAAAAATCGTCGATCACTATACGACAGATGTCAATCCACATGAACCCTTGGATGCTCATATAAAAGAACTGACAGGATTGACAGACCAACGTCTGGCGCAAGCACCTGATTTTTCGCAAGTTGCTAGAAAAATCTTTGACTTGGTGGAGGATGGGATTTTTGTAGCCCATAATGTTCAGTTTGATGCCAATCTCTTGGCGGAAAATTTATTTTTTGAAGGCTATGAGCTAAGAAATCCTCGTGTTGACACGGTCGAATTGGCTCAGGTCTTTTTCCCTGAACTGGAAAAATATAGTTTGCCGATATTGTGTCGAGAATTAGGAATTCCTCTTAAACACGCTCACACAGCCCTTTCAGATGCCCAAGCTACTGCGGAATTACTCTTATTTCTACGGAAAAAGATGGCCCAACTTCCTAAAGGACTCTTGGAACGCTTGCTGGAAATGGCTGACGCCCTCTTATATGAGTCTTACCTGGTTATTGAAGAAATTTATCGTAGCCAATCTATCCTGAGTTCTCCAGACTTGGTCGAAGTTCAAGGACTGTATTTCAAGAAAACTGGAGCTCCCCTGGAGCCACGAAAACTATCCCAAGATTTTTCTAAAAATATTTCTCTGTTGAATCTTGAAGTGAGGGAGGAGCAAGATAGTTTTGCTAGAGAGGTTGGCTTGCTATTGAAAGATGAGCCTGTCTCATTAATTCAAGCACCGACAGGGATTGGGAAAACCTATGGCTATCTCTTACCCGCTTTATCTCAAGCCAAAGAGCGTCAAATTGTTCTTAGTGTTCCGACAAAGATTCTTCAAAATCAGATCATGGAAGAAGAAGGTAAACGTCTTAAGGATGTGTTCCATATAGATATTCATAGTTTAAAGGGACCACACAATTATCTGAAGTTGGATGCCTTTTATCGTTCCTTGCAGGAAAATGATGAAAATCGCTTATTTAGACGCTTTAAAATGCAACTCTTGGTCTGGCTGACTGAGACAGAGACAGGAGATTTGGATGAAATTGGTCAACTCTACCGTTACCAACATTTTCTAACAGATCTTCGTCATGACGGGAATTTATCATCTCAAAGCTTATTTGTGACGGAAGATTTTTGGAAACGTAGTCAAGAAAGGGCACAAACATGCAAGCTTTTAGTGACTAATCATGCCTATCTTGTAACTAGACTTGAAGATAATCCTGAATTTGTTAGTGACCGTTTATTGATTATTGATGAAGTCCATAAAGTTTTGTTGGCTCTAGAAAATCTGCTTCAAGAGACCTACGATATCCAGTCTATTATTGATTTGCTTGATAAGGCTTTACTGGAGGAGCAAAATAAGGTCCAGCAACGAATACTAGAAAGTATTCGCTTTGAGTGCCTCTACTTGATAGAACAATTTCAGTCTGGCAAATCTAGGAAAAATATCTTAGATTCTCTGGCCAATCTCCATCAGTGTTTTTCAGAATTAGAGGTAGAAGGCTTTGGGGAACTGGTCCGCTATTTTACAGCTGATCGAGATTACTGGCTTGAAGCAACTGAAACGAGTCAAAAGAAAATTCAGATTTCTTCTACAAAATCAGGCCGTATTCTTCTGTCTTCCTTAGTGCCTGATTCATGTCAAGTCTTGGGAGTGTCGGCTACTCTTGAGATTAGTCAGAGAGTTTCTTTGGCAGACCTTTTGGGTTATCCCGAAGCCAAATTTGTTAAGATTGAAGCTGGTAAAAAACAGGATCAAGAAGTGGTCTTGGTCAAAGATTTTCCCCTGGTAACAGAAACTTCCTTAGAAGTCTATGCCATAGAAGTAGCTGATTTACTAGTGGAAATTCAAGCTTTCCAGCAACCGATTTTGGTTCTCTTTACTGCTAAAGACATGCTTCTAGCAGTATCTGATTTACTTCCAGTTAGTCATTTGGCTCAGTATAAAAATGGGGATGTTCATCAGCTTAAGAAGCGCTTCGAAAAAGGTGAACAACAAATCCTGCTTGGTGCAGCAAGTTTCTGGGAGGGAGTTGATTTTTCAAGTCATCCTTTTGTGATTCAAGTTGTACCAAGACTTCCTTTTCAAAATCCTCAAGAGCCCTTGACGAAAAAGATTAATCAGGAACTGAATCAAGAAGGGGAAAATGCCTTTTATGATTATCAATTGCCAATGGCCATTATTCGTTTAAAGCAGGCTTTAGGAAGAAGTATGAGACGCGAACACCAACGTTCCTTAACTCTTATTTTGGATAGGAGAATTGTCGGAAAGCGATATGGCAAACAAATTGTAACTTCTCTAGCAAAAGAAGCGACTGTTAAAACCGTCTCTCAATCCGAAGTTGATGAGGCTATTGATAAATTTTTAAATGAACTTTGATAAATAGTATTGTATGAAAGTATAAGGTTAGTGTATATGAAACGTTCTCTCGACTCTAGAGTCGATTATAGTTTGCTCTTGCCAGTGTTTTTTCTACTGGTTATTGGCGTGGTGGCTATTTATATAGCCGTTAGTCATGATTATCCAAACAATATTTTGCCCATTTTAGGACAGCAGGTCGCATGGATTGCCTTGGGGCTTGTGATTGGTTTTGTGGTCATGCTCTTTAATACTGAATTTCTTTGGAAGGTGACACCCTTTCTATATATTTTAGGCTTGGGACTTATGGTCTTGCCGATTGTCTTTTATAATCCAAGCTTAGTTGCATCAACGGGTGCCAAAAACTGGGTATCGGTAAATGGTGTTACCTTGTTCCAACCGTCAGAATTTATGAAGATATCCTATATCCTCATGTTGGCTCGTGTGATTGTCCAGTTTACCAAAAAACATAAGGAATGGAGACGCACAGTTCCGCTGGACTTCTTGTTGATTTTCTGGATGATTCTCTTTACCATTCCAGTCCTAGTTCTTTTGGCACTTCAAAGTGACTTGGGGACGGCCTTAGTTTTTGTGGCTATTTTCTCAGGAATCGTTTTATTATCGGGCGTTTCTTGGAAAATTATTATCCCAGTATTTGTGACTGCTGTAACAGGAATTGCTGGTTTTCTAGCCATCTTTATCAGCAAGGACGGTCGGGCTTTTCTCCATCAACTGGGCATGCCGACCTACCAAATCAATCGTATCTTGGCTTGGCTTAATCCATTTGACTTTGCCCAAACAACTACTTACCAACAGGCTCAAGGACAGATTGCCATTGGAAGCGGTGGCTTATTTGGTCAAGGATTTAATGCTTCGAATCTGCTTATTCCAGTTCGTGAGTCTGATATGATTTTTACGGTCATTGCAGAAGATTTTGGCTTTATTGGCTCTGTCCTTGTTATCGCCCTTTATCTCATGCTGATTTACCGTATGTTGAAGATTACTCTTAGATCAAATAACCAGTTCTACACCTATATTTCCACAGGTTTGATTATGATGTTGCTCTTCCATATCTTTGAGAATATCGGTGCCGTGACAGGTTTGCTTCCTTTGACGGGTATTCCCTTGCCTTTTATTTCTCAAGGGGGATCGGCTATTATCAGTAATCTGATTGGTGTGGGCTTACTTTTATCTATGAGTTACCAGACCAATCTAGCTGAAGAAAAGAGCGGAAAAGTCCCATTCAAGCGGAAAAAGGTTGTATTAAAACAAATCAAATAAGGAGAAAATCATGGTAAAAGTAGCAGTTATGTTGGCTCAGGGCTTTGAAGAAATTGAAGCTTTGACAGTTGTGGATGTTTTGCGTCGGGCAAATATCACTTGTGATATGGTTGGGTTTGAAGAGCAAGTGACTGGTTCGCATGCAATCCAAGTCAGAGCAGATCGTGTCTTTGATGGTGATTTATCAGACTATGATATGGTTGTTCTTCCTGGCGGCATGCCTGGTTCTGCACATTTGCGCGATAATCAGGCCTTGATTCAAGAGTTGCAAAGCTTCGAGCAAGAAGGAAAAAAACTAGCAGCCATTTGTGCTGCGCCAATTGCCCTCAATCAAGCAGGGCTATTGAAAAACAAGCAGTACACTTGTTATGATGGTGTTCAAGAGCAAATTTTTGATGGTCACTACGTCAAGGAAACAGTAGTGGTAGATGGTCAATTGACAACCAGTCGAGGTCCCTCGACAGCCCTTGCCTTTGCCTACGAGCTGGTAGAGCAATTAGGAGGAGATGCAGAGACTTTACGAACAGGAATGCTCTATCGAGATGTCTTTGGTAAAAATCAGTAAAACGGGAGTCAAACTCTCGTTTTTTATGTGGAAAACTCAGGGAAATCATCGCTTTTTTCATAAAAAAATGCTATAATGAAGGGTATGAAATATCACGATTATATCTGGGATTTAGGTGGAACTTTACTGGATAATTACGAAACTTCAACAGCTGCATTTGTTGAAACATTGGCATTGTATGGCATCACACAAGACCATGACAGTGTCTATCAGGCTTTAAAGGTTTCTACTGATTTTGCGATTGAGACATTCGCTCCCAACTTAGAGAATTTTTTAGAAAAATACAAGGAAAATGAAGCCAGAGAGCTTGAACATCCGATTTTGTTTGATGGAGTTTCTGATTTATTGAAAGATATCTCAAATCAAGGTGGCCGTCATTTTTTGGTATCTCATCGTAATGATCAGGTCTTGGAAATTTTAGAAAAAACCTCTATAGCAGCTTATTTTACAGAAGTGGTGACTTCTAACTCAGGCTTTAAGAGAAAACCAGATCCTGAGTCCATGATTTATTTAAGAGAAAAGTATCAAATTAGTTCAGGGCTTGTCATTGGTGATCGACCGATTGATATCGAAGCCGGGCAAGCTGCAGGACTAGCTACCCACTTGTTTACCAGTATCGTGAATTTAAGACAAGTATTAGACATGTAAGAAAAAGGAAAAAGATGACAGAAGAAATCAAAAATCTGCAGGCACAAGATTATGATGCCAGTCAAATTCAAGTTTTAGAGGGCTTAGAGGCTGTTCGTATGCGTCCAGGGATGTATATCGGGTCAACCTCAAAAGAAGGTCTTCACCATCTAGTCTGGGAAATTGTTGATAACTCAATTGACGAGGCCTTGGCAGGATTTGCCAGCCATATTCAAGTCTTTATTGAGCCAGATGATTCGATTACTGTTGTCGATGATGGGCGTGGTATCCCAGTCGATATTCAGGAAAAAACAGGTCGACCTGCCGTTGAGACTGTCTTTACTGTCCTTCATGCTGGAGGAAAGTTTGGCGGTGGCGGATATAAGGTCTCAGGTGGTCTTCACGGAGTGGGGTCCTCAGTTGTTAACGCCCTTTCAACTCAATTAGACGTTCATGTCCACAAAAATGGTAAAATTCATTACCAAGAATACCGTCGTGGTCATGTTGTCGCAGACCTTGAGGTGGTTGGAGATACGGATAAAACGGGAACAACAGTTCACTTTACACCGGATCCAGAAATTTTCACTGAAACAACAACCTTTGATTTTGATAAATTAAATAAACGGATTCAAGAGTTGGCCTTTCTAAATCGCGGTCTTCAAATCTCCATCGCAGATAAGCGTGAAGGTTTGGAACAAACCAAACATTACCATTATGAAGGTGGGATTGCTAGCTACGTTGAATATATCAACGAGAACAAGGATGTGATCTTTGATACACCAATCTACACAGATGGTGAAATGGATGATATCACAGTCGAAGTAGCCATGCAGTACACAACGGGTTACCACGAAAACGTCATGAGTTTCGCCAACAATATTCATACCCATGAAGGTGGAACGCATGAACAAGGTTTCCGTACAGCACTAACTCGCGTTATCAACGATTATGCTCGTAAAAATAAGTTACTGAAAGACAATGAAGACAACCTAACAGGGGAAGATGTCCGTGAAGGATTAACTGCAGTTATCTCAGTTAAACACCCAAATCCACAGTTTGAAGGACAAACCAAGACCAAACTGGGGAACAGCGAAGTAGTCAAGATTACCAATCGTCTTTTCAGCGATGCTTTCTCTGATTTTCTCATGGAAAATCCGCAGATTGCAAAGCGCATCGTGGAAAAAGGGATTTTAGCTGCCAAGGCTCGTGTGGCTGCAAAGCGTGCGCGTGAAGTTACCCGTAAAAAATCTGGTTTGGAAATTTCCAACCTTCCAGGGAAACTAGCAGACTGTTCTTCTAACAATCCTGCTGAAACAGAACTCTTCATCGTCGAAGGAGACTCAGCTGGTGGGTCAGCCAAATCTGGTCGTAATCGTGAATTCCAAGCTATCTTGCCAATTCGTGGTAAAATCTTGAACGTTGAAAAAGCTAGCATGGATAAAATTCTTGCTAACGAAGAAATTCGTAGTCTTTTCACAGCGATGGGAACAGGATTTGGCGCAGAATTTGATGTTTCAAAAGCCCGTTACCAAAAACTCGTTTTGATGACCGATGCTGATGTCGATGGAGCCCACATTCGTACCCTTCTTTTAACCTTGATTTATCGTTATATGAAACCAATTCTAGAAGCTGGTTATGTTTATATCGCCCAACCTCCAATCTATGGTGTCAAGGTTGGAAGCGAGATTAAAGAATATATCCAGCCAGGAGCAGACCAAGAAATTAAACTCCAAGAAGCCTTAGCCCGCCACAGTGAAGGTCGTGCCAAACCAACTATTCAGAGGTATAAAGGTCTTGGTGAAATGGACGATCATCAGTTATGGGAAACAACCATGGATCCCGAGCATCGCTTGATGGCCAGAGTTTCTGTGGATGACGCAGCTGAGGCAGATAAAATCTTTGATATGTTGATGGGGGATCGAGTAGAGCCTCGTCGTGAATTTATCGAAGAAAATGCTGTCTATAGTACACTTGATGTCTAAAAAATCGGGAGAAGTAGTTCCCTTGGTCTAAAAAATATGATATAATCATTACGATTGTTTCAAGTAAAAAAGGAGTTTAATATGTCTGATAGTCTAGTAGTATATCTTATAATTGCAATTGCAATTATATTGCTGATTTCATATGCTATAGCAATTTATGTACGGAAACGCAATGAAAGTAAATTAGCAATTTTAGAAGAGAAAAAAGAAGAGCTGTACAATCTTCCAGTTAATGATGAAGTTGAAGCTGTAAAAAATATGCACTTGATTGGACAAAGTCAAGTGACTTTCCGTGAATGGAACCAAAAATGGGTTGACCTATCTCTTAACTCTTTTGCCGATATCGAAAATAATCTTTTCGAGGCAGAAGGTTATAACAATTCATTCCGTTTTTTTAAGGCTAGTCATCAAATTGACCAAATCGAGAGCCAAATTACCTTGATTGAAGAAGATATTGCGGCAATTCGCAATGCCTTGGCAGATTTGGAGAAACAAGAATCTAAAAACAGCGGTCGTGTTCTTCATACCTTGGACTTGTTTGAAGAGTTGCAACACCGAGTGGCTGATCATTCTGAAGAATATGGTCAAGGTTTATCAGAAATTGAGAAACAATTGGAAAATATCCAATCAGAGTTTTCTCAGTTTGTTACTTTAAATACTTCAGGTGACCCAGTAGAAGCTGCTGTGATTTTGGATAATGCTGAAAATCATATCTTGGCTTTGAGTCACATAGTAGATCGCCTGCCAGCGATTGTAAAAACATTATCTAAAGAGCTACCTGATCAATTGGAAGATTTGGAAGACGGTTATCGTAAGCTTTTAGATGCTAATTATCATTTTGCTGAAACGGATATTGAATCTCGCTTCCAATTGCTTTATGAAGCTTTGAAGAAAAACCACGAAAATATTGCACAATTAGAGTTGGATAATGCTGAGTATGAAAATACTCAAGTTCAAGAAGAAATCAATTCACTCTATGATATCTTTACACGAGAAATCGCCGCTCAAAAAGTAGTAGAAGGCTTAGTTGCAACTCTTCCTACATATTTGAAACATATGAAAGATAGTAATGCTGTTTTAGTGGAAGATATTCAACGATTGAGTAACAATTACCTACTATCTGAAACGGATGTTAGTCATGTTCATAGATTACAAGCTGAGTTAGAATCTTTAGAAGAATCTGTATTGGAATTAACTTCTGAACAAGAGGAACATTCTGAGCCTTATTCATTACTTGAAGAACGTTTGGAAAACTTACAAGCTACTTTGAAGGAAATTGAAGATGAACAAGTTGAGGTTAGTCAACGTCTTGCTCAGATTGAAAAAGATGATATCAATGCTCGCCAGAAGGCAAATGTTTATGTTAATCGTCTTCACACAATTAAGAGATATATGGAAAAACGCAATCTTCCAGGTATTCCTCAGAATTTCTTACAGTTGTTCTTTACAGCAAGTAACCATACTGAAGAGTTGATGGCTGAACTAGAAGAAGCTCGGGTCAATATAGAAGCTGTGAACCGGATGCTTGAAATTACAACAAATGATATGGAAGCACTTGAAGAAGAAACCTATAATATTGTTCAATATGCAACGTTGACAGAACAATTGCTACAGTATTCGAACCGTTACCGCTCATTTGATGAACGAATTCAAGAAGCTTTTAATGAATCATTAGAAATTTTTGAAAAAGAATTTGATTATCATGCTTCATTTGATAAGATTTCGCAAGCTTTGGAAGTTGCAGAACCAGGTGTAACCAACCGTTTTGTCACTTCATACGAAAAAACACGTGAGACGATTCGTTTCTAACATAATAAAAAAGATTTGGTTCTGTGATAAGCAGCACCAAATCTTTTTTATTTATTTATTTATTGTTTTTAAAAATGCCCAGTTACCAATTGATTTTGATCCGTATTCTAGATCCATAAAGTCCAGTAATACATAATCGTTTTTTTCGTAGAATGAGACATTTCTAGCTGTACTAGTTATGAGTCCCAAGTGTTTACAGCCTTTTGATTTGACATAGGGTTCAATTCCTTGTTTCAAAAATGTACTGCCTATTCCTAGCCCTTTATTTGATACATTGACAGCTAAGGCCATCAAATACCAATCAAACTCTCCAGATTCTTCTAAATGCTTTTTGGAACGTTTTACAAAGTCAAAGTATTTAAGGAGATTTTGTGGTCGAATGTAGCGAAAAATGTTTGTTCCACCATTTCGTAGATAGGATAGTATACAAAAATCTTTTTGTTGCAAAAGGGCGACTGCAAGTAAGTTTCCATCCTGTTCCGCAATTAAACAGTTTCCCTTCTTAATATAGACTCTAGTAAGCAGAATTTGCAATATTTCTACAAAAGCAGGATAGGAGTCAGGTTTCTTCAAATCATCTTTTAAAATTGTTAAAAAGGGATAGTCAAGAAAGGAATTGGCTAATAATTTTCCAATTTTTTCGCTTTCTTCAATTCTTGCCTCTCTATATATGATGTCTCCCATGTTTGCCTCCTTAATTATCTACAAAATCTTGTATGATAAGATTTTATAGATAAAAAATTGGAGATGATTTAAAAAGCTAAATAAACCTAATTTTGTTCCATAAGGTTCAAAGCACTTTCTAATCTCTCCAAGATTTTATTTGGTTGGAATCGAAATTCCAATTAATTTTTCTGAATAGAGGGTTTTGATATTGGCTTCATCAATAGAGTCCTTATCAATTTTACGTTTCAAGAAAAATTCTTGAATAGCTTCGATTTCAGGTTCACGAATAGCGCGGTGTTTGTTTGAGATGAGGATTTCATAGTGAAGCGGAGCTTGAGTAAAAATAACATCTGTATTCCCTGCAGAATAAACCTCAACAAGGGTTGCATCTGTACTTTCTAGCTGGCTTTTTACAAGTTGCGAGTGTGAGTTTGTCGTATTGATAAGCTTCATAACATTTCCTCCGATTTTCTAATTCTATTATAGCACTTTTTGAATAAAGTGGCTTGATTTAGTCAATCTTATGCTGTTTTTTCCAAGATTGGATTGCCCATTTATGGCTACCACGTTTGAGGTTTTTGATAGCCTCGTCAATAGGGAACCAGGCAATATGATTAAAGTCTTCTAGTGGCTTTTGCACTTCTTTGAAAGAAATCGCTTCATAGAGGTAGGCAGGATTGTAGTAGTAGGTGTCACGATGACGAGAGTAGAAATATTCGTCAGCTTGTCCGTAATAAGTACCAATTTCAGCGGTGAAACCAAGCTCTTCAATCAATTCACGTTTTAGGGCTTCCTGATGATTTTCACCTGATTCAATTTCGCCACCTGGTAGGAACCAAGCACCATTAGGTGCTTGAACAAGAACAATTTGTTTTTGTTCAGCATCAGGGATAACTGCATATACGCCATAGCGTGAAACATAGTCTGTATTCGCTTTTTTTTCTCCGAAAGTTGGGTTTGCCATTGCTTTTTCCTCATTATCTAGTATCGTTATTATTATCATAATGGACAAAGGGCAAGCTGTCAAGAAATTACAGTTATTTTAGTAAAAAAGAAGCAGAAAAATTTCATTTTCTACTCCTTTTCTATAGGATTTATACTTCTTTTTCAGAAGTCTTTACTTCAGCTTTTTTGGCAGATTTGATTTGAATGTTACCCTTGCTGGTCATCACTGCCTTGAGGTCTTTTTCGCTTGGATTTTCAAGGTAGTAGTCAGTGATTGCGTCCTCAATATAGTCTTGAATAGTACGACGAAGTGGGCGTGCTCCCATTTTTGGATCATAACCAAGGTCAACCAATTTTTCCTTGACCTTGTCGGTTACATCCAAATGAATGTTGTTGCTAGAAAGACGTTTGTTAACATCTGCTAGCATGAGCTCGACAATCTGAAGGAGATTATCTTTGCTGAGAGCCTTAAATTCGATAATGCCATCAAAACGGTTCATAAACTCTGGGCTAAAGAAGTTACCGAGTTCACCGAGAACAGAGTTGGTACGTCCTTCGCGAGCTGCCCCGAAACCAACGCTGGCTTCTGCCTTACCTGTACCTGCATTTGAAGTCATGATGATGATGGCATCTTTGAAGCTAACGGTACGTCCTTGTCCATCTGTCAAACGACCATCGTCCAAGACCTGAAGGAACATGTGCATAACATCTGGATGGGCTTTCTCTACTTCATCCAAGAGAATAAGAGAGTAGGGATTGCGGCGAACTTTTTCAGTTAATTGCCCAGCCTCATCGTAGCCAACATAACCTGGAGGGGCACCAACTAATTTAGCTACACTGTGTTTTTCCATGTATTCACTCATATCGAAGCGAATCATACTGTCAGCAGAACCAAAGAGTTCGATTGCCAGTTGTTTAGAAAGTTCTGTCTTACCGACCCCAGTTGGTCCGACGAAGAGGAAGCTTCCGATTGGGCGGTTAGGCGTACCGAGACCGACACGATTACGGCGAATAGCCTTGGCAATCTTATCGACTGCATCATCTTGGCCAATAACATGAGACTTGAGATCTTCGGCTAGATGGATGAGTTGAGATTGTTCTTTCTCTTTCAAATCGCCAACAGGGATATTGGTTTTCTGCTCGATAATGTGCTCAATGGTTTTCTCACTGATGATAGGAGTATCTTGGTCTGTGACCTTTTTCTTTTGCATTTCCTTATATTTGGCAATCTGGTCGCGGAAATAGGCGGCCTTCTCAAAATCTTCCTCCCGTGTAGCTTGAGATTTGAGATTTTCAGCCTCAATCAAGCGTTGATCAATCACTTTAGGATCGACAAAATTTAAGGTCAAGTTCATCTTAGAACCAGCTTCATCTAGGAGGTCAATGGCCTTGTCAGGCAAGAAGCGATCTTGGATGTAGCGATTGGAAAGAGTTGCAGCTGCTTCAATTGCAGCATTGGTATACTGAACGTGGTGGTAGTCTTCGTATTTCTTTTGAATGCCTTTGAGGATAGTGATGGTTTCTTCCACGGTTGGTTCATCAACTTTGACAGGCTGCATACGACGCTCTAGGGCAGCATCCTTTTCAATGATACGGTATTCATTGAGGGTAGTAGCGCCGACCAGTTGCAGTTCTCCACGAGCAAGGGCTGGCTTGAGGATATTTCCTGCATCCATATTGCCATCGCCCGCAGAACCAGCACCAACAATTTCATGGATTTCATCGATAAAGAGGATGATGTCCTCACGTTTGCGAATTTCTTCCATGAGTTTTTGCATGCGTTCTTCAAATTGTCCACGGATACCCGTTCCTTGGACAAGGCTAACCACATCCAGACGGATGACTTGTTTACCTTGGAGTTTATGAGGAACATCTCCATCAACGATTTTCTGAGCTAGACCTTCGACAACGGCAGTTTTTCCGACACCTGGTTCACCGATAAGAACAGGATTATTCTTGGTTCTGCGATTGAGAATTTCGATGACACGGATAATCTCATCGTCGCGCCCAATAACGGGGTCAATATCTCCACGACGGGCAATCTCAGTTACGTTGATACCAAATTCTTCCAGCAGGCCTTTTTCTTGGCTTGGTGGAGGAGTTTGAGCAAGTCCACGATTTTGGGAACCATAACCGCCATTTCCACCGTAACCTCCACCTGATTGAGTTGGGGGAGTCGGAGGAGTATTGCTAGCAGGTCTAAAATTGTTTAGGTCATTGAAGAAATCACCAAAGGGATCGAAATCACGATTGTTCAAATCTGTCATTCCTTTAAAGAGACTGTTGTTAGGATCTGTCTTGATAATCTTGTAGCAGTTTTGACAGAGGTCAATTTGTTTTTGCTTTCCATTAAGACTGGTATAAAGATGAATTGTTGAGTCGTTAATTTTACAGTTTTGACAAAGCATACATCTACCTCATTTCTTTCTTTAGCTTGAATTGTCAAAAGGTCAAAAATAGTCAAATTTCTATACTCTCATTATAACAGGATTGGGGTGTAAAGCAAGTAAAAAGATTGAAGCTTTGAGAAGTTGTTACAATGAAAATCTTCGTGGATTTGGACTATAAAAAAATCCTATTTGTGAGACAAAAAGGATTTTGGTTAGACATGCAGGGGCAATCCCAGCTTGTTTTAGATTAGTAAAGGAGTTCGTAAATCTCCATTGCAATCAAGTCAATGCTGTCAAACGTATAAGTTTCGCGAGCTTCGACATCACGAAGGGTAAAGATTGAGCCGTTTTCTTCGTCGTGGCTGTATGCAACTTCTGCAACAACAACTCCTTCGCGTTCAAAATTACGTTTTAAATTTCCGCCATCTTTTGCCATTGCTTCAAGGCGGTTGATGATTCTAACCAAATGTGATTCCATTTTGATTCTCCTTCATTTCTTATCGTTACTATTTTACCATAAAGGAGGCCAACTTGCCTAGAAAAAACTAAGATTTCTCGCTAATTCTACCAGTTTAAAGATTTTTTGAATAAATTAGACAAAAGATTTGAATTTTAATTCAATTCATGTTATAATCATACAGTATTCTATTTTAGAAAGCAGTGTGACTATGAATTTTTCTTTTTTACCTAAGTATTTACCTTATTTTAACTATGGGGCTGTCGTGACGGTTCTCATTTCTATCTGTGTGGTCTTTTTAGGGACTATTTTGGGTGTTGTCCTGGCTTTTGGGCAACGTTCAAAGTTTAAGCCGCTTGTTTGGCTTGCCAACTTATACGTTTGGATTTTCCGCGGGACACCGATGATGGTTCAGATTATGATTGCCTTTGCCCTTATGCACATCAATGCTCCGACTATACAGGTTGGAATTTTGGGTGTTGATCTTTCTCGTCTGATTCCAGGGATTTTGATTATTTCTATGAATAGTGGTGCTTATGTTTCTGAGACTGTTCGTGCCGGAATTAATGCGGTTCCTAAGGGGCAGTTAGAGGCGGCCTATTCTTTAGGGATTCGTCCTAAAAATGCGATGCGCTATGTGATTTTGCCACAAGCTATCAAAAATATTTTGCCAGCATTGGGGAACGAATTTATCACTATTATCAAAGATAGTTCCCTCTTATCAGCTATCGGTGTTATGGAGTTATGGAATGGGGCTACAACAGTTTCTACAACAACCTATCTACCTCTGACACCACTTTTATTTGCAGCCTTTTACTACTTGATTATGACCTCTATTTTGACAGTAGCCTTGAAAGCTTTTGAAAAACGTATGGGACAAGGAGATAAAAAATAATGACAGAAACCTTGATAAAAATTGAAAATTTACATAAATCATTTGGAAAGAATGAAGTATTGAAGGGCATCAACCTCGAGATTAAAAGAGGAGAAGTTGTCGTTATCATCGGTCCTTCAGGAAGCGGGAAATCTACCTTGCTTCGCTCTATGAATTTGTTGGAAGAAGCAACAAAAGGGAAGGTTATCTTTGAGGGAGTCGATATTACGGACAAGAAGAATGACCTGTTTGCTATGCGTGAGAAGATGGGCATGGTTTTTCAACAATTTAATCTCTTTCCTAATATGACTGTGATGGAAAATATCACCTTGTCTCCTATCAAGACCAAAGGTGAAAGTAAGGCCGTTGCAGAGAAGAGAGCTCAGGAACTTTTGGAAAAAGTTGGTTTACCAGATAAGGCAACTGCTTATCCGCAGAGTTTGTCAGGTGGTCAGCAACAGCGGATTGCTATTGCGCGTGGTTTAGCTATGGAACCTGATGTTTTGCTCTTTGACGAGCCAACTTCAGCCCTGGACCCTGAAATGGTAGGTGAGGTGTTGGCTGTTATGCAAGACTTAGCCAAGTCAGGAATGACCATGGTTATCGTAACACATGAAATGGGATTTGCCCGTGAGGTGGCAGACAGTGTCATCTTTATGGCAGAAGGTGTAGTTGTTGAAGATGGAACACCTGAACAGATTTTTGAACAAACCCAAGAACAACGGACTAAAGACTTCTTGAGTAAGGTTTTATAAGTTAGCTTTGTTAAGCTCTTTGTAGCTAACTTTAGATATAAAGTATAGATTAATGAAAAGCTCGAACCGAGCTTTTTCTTATAGTTTGAAACTATAAGATAGCCTAGGAAAGAAGTGTTAGAGGGGATTAGCAGTTTTTGGTATAATGGAAGATATTTGAAAGAAAAGAGAAGTGATATGACACAGATTATTGATGGGAAGGCTCTAGCAGATAAGTTACAAGGACAGCTGGCTGAAAAGACTGAAAGATTAAAGGAAGAAACGGGGATAGTACCTGGTTTGGTAGTGATTTTGGTTGGGGATAACCCTGCCAGCCAAGTCTACGTTCGTAACAAGGAGAGGTCAGCCCTTGCGGCTGGATTCCGTAGTGAAGTTGTGCGAGTTCCAGATACCATTACTCAAGAGGAATTGTTAGACTTGATTGCCAAATACAATCAAGATTCAGCTTGGCATGGGATATTGGTTCAGTTACCATTACCAAAACATATTGATGAAGAGGCAGTTTTGTTGGCCATTGACCCAGAAAAGGATGTGGATGGTTTCCATCCCTTAAACATGGGGCGTCTCTGGTCTGGACATCCAGTCATGATTCCTTCTACACCTGCAGGAATTATGGAAATGTTCCATGAATACGGGATTGACTTGGAAGGTAAAAATGCGGTCGTCATCGGTCGTTCCAATATTGTTGGAAAACCTATGGCCCAGCTTCTTTTGGCCAAGAATGCTACAGTGACTTTGACCCATTCACGTACTCATAATCTTGCCAAGGTAGCTGCTAAAGCAGATATTCTTGTAGTAGCAATCGGTCGTTCCAAGTTTGTGACTCCTGACTTTGTCAAACCAGGTGCGGTAGTCATTGACGTTGGGATGAATCGTGATGAAAATGGTAAGCTCTGTGGGGATGTGGATTATGAGGCAGTTGCCCCACTTGCTAGCCATATTACGCCAGTCCCTGGAGGTGTCGGTCCTATGACCATTACTATGCTGATGGAGCAAACTTATCAAGCAGCACTCCGGACATTGGATAGAAAATAAGAGAAAAATTTTCTGAGGAAAGTGTATTTTCTATAGCTATATCTAAAATGGCAGAAATGAATATTAAATTTTAGAAATAAATTTATAAAAGGAGGTATGCGCCTCCTTTTTGTTGTATAATGGAGTGAGGTGATTAGATGATTTTAAAAATTTATAATGGGGAATATAGTTTACAATGGGATGGAATATACTACTTAGCACTAATTGATTATCCAAATATTCAAGAGTGGGAATTAGAAAAAATTGCTAAATTTATAGCTTACGAAAAACTTCATAAACGTCAAACAAGTATTGAGTGTGCTGATTCTTGTTTAAAAAAAGAAATTTTAGATTACATCTGTCAGCATCCCTTTCTGCCACCATTTACTCCTACAGATAAAAGAGTAGCCTCGACTTATGACCTACATAAGAGGTTAGTGACTTCAGACTACTGTAGTCATACTACGACTATAGATGCAGCGATTTCTATTTTTAAAACTGGTCGTCTTTTATCTGCTGTGAAAGCCTTTGGGCGAGATGCTGAGGAGTTGGTTTTGGATAGTCGAAATGCTGCATCTGATCCGATAGATTATTTTGACTATGTCATGTTAGGGTGGTCAAATACAAGTTCTGGTTATCGATTGGCGATGGAGCGTTTATTAGGTCGAGCTCCTTCAGAGAAAGAATTACAAGACAAGTTTATTCCTGGAGTAAGTTTTCATTTTATCTATACAGATTTGATTAAAGTTCCTGGTTATATTTTTGATGGTTACCATGCTGTAAAAATTAAGGACATGCTTAATTTATTAAGTGAGTTGTATATTTGCATTATTCCAACTCATAATAAGAGCCAATTTGAAAATATTATTCCAACCAAAATACAAGATAGGGTGTATTATCTTGACTATGCTGGAGAAGACTTAGAAGAGTGGACTAAGAAAGTCTATCAAGTTGTTTTAAAACAATCAGATAAAGGATAGTTGAGGAAAAACGATGAGAGTGATTGAGCAAGCATTATTAGAAAAAGTCATTATTGAACGTTCTCGTACCAGTCATAAAGGAGACTATGGTCGTTTGCTGTTGCTGGGTGGGACTTATCCTTATGGTGGTGCTATCATCATGGCTGCTTTGGCAGCTGTTAAAAGTGGAGCTGGTTTGGTGACTGTTGGAACAGATAGGGGAAATATCCCAGCTTTGCACAGTCATTTACCTGAGGCTATGGCCTTTTCTCTTCAAGACCAGCAATTATTAAAAGAGCAATTGGAGAAGGCAGAAGTTGTCTTGCTGGGGCCTGGTTTACGAGACGATACTTTTGGAGAAAATCTTGTAAAACAGGTCTTTGCTAGCTTAAAAAAGAATCAGATTTTGATTGTAGACGGAGGGGCCTTAACCATTCTTGCTAGGACAAGTTTGTCGTTTCCATCTAACCAGCTTATCCTAACTCCCCACCAAAAAGAATGGGAAAAGCTGTCTGGTATTGCTATTGAAAAGCAAAACGAAGATACAACATCTAGTGCCCTGACTTCTTTCCCTCAAGGCATAATTTTGGTGGAGAAAGGTCCAACTACTCGTATTTGGCAAGTTGGTCAATCAGATTTTTACCAGTTACAGGTTGGCGGTCCCTATCAGGCGACTGGTGGTATGGGAGATACACTGGCTGGAATGATTGCAGGATTTGCAGGCCAATTTCGACAGTCCAGTCTCTACGAACGTGTGGCAGTAGCAACCTATCTTCATTCAGCCATAGCCCAAGAACTAGCTCAAGAAAATTATGTGGTCTTGCCGACGGAAATCAGCAGTCATCTTCCCAAAATAATGAAAAAAATATCTCAAAAAGGCACCTGATCGTTTCAGGCGCCTTTATATCTTTTAGAAAAATCCTTTAATCTTTCCAACGAGGCCATCTAGACCTTCAGAACCAGAAATCAACTGTTGAGCTTGGGAGAAGTATTCTCCAAGCTGTTCTTGATTTTCTGCAACAAATGTTTTTGCAGCTTCGAAATCTTTTGTTTCGATTAATTCTTTTACTTGGTTAAACAAATCTAATGGGTTCATCTTATTTCTCCTTTTCTGTACTTAACTATTTAATCATCTTTATGATAAAAAATCAACTGTTGCTGCTTTTGGATAGGACCTGTTTTTATCTACAAGTTCTCATAACTAAGATTCTAACTACCAAAACAAGGTGGACATAAAAATAAAAATGTTCGGGTTTTTCTAGTGTATCCATGAAATAAAAACGGATACATGTTATAATAGAAATAGCTCTTTAATGGAGGTGTTTGAGTGGAAAATCTGAAGAAAATGGCAGGTATCAAGGCTGCTGAGTTTGTCAAGGATGGCATGGTAGTCGGACTTGGAACGGGTTCTACTGCCTATTATTTCGTAGAAGAAATTGGTCGTCGTATCAAGGAAGAAGGGTTGCATATTACAGCTGTAACGACTTCTAGTGTGACTAGTAAACAGGCTGAAGGTCTTAATATCCCGCTCAAGTCTATTGACCAAGTAGATGTTGTCGATGTGACAGTCGACGGGGCGGATGAAGTGGATAGTCAGTTTAATGGAATCAAAGGCGGTGGGGGAGCCCTTCTCATGGAGAAGGTTGTGGCAACGCCCTCAAAAGAATATATTTGGGTAGTGGATGAAAGCAAGCTAGTCGAGAAACTGGGTGCTTTTAAATTGCCAGTAGAAGTGGTTCAGTATGGCGCAGAGCAGGTTTTTCGTCGTTTTGAGCGAGCTGGCTACAAACCAAGTTTCCGTGAAAAAGACGGCCACCGTTTGGTGACGGATATGCAGAATTTTATCATTGACCTTGCCTTGGATGTCATTGAAGATCCAATTACTTTCGGACAAGAATTGGATCATATCGTTGGTGTTGTAGAGCACGGCTTATTCAACCAAATGGTGGATAAGGTGATCGTAGCTGGACGAAATGGGGTTCAGATTTTAACTTCAACAAAAGCAAACTAATCAACATAATAAGGAGACACATTATGTCAAAATTTAATCGTATTCACTTGGTGGTATTGGATTCTGTAGGAATCGGTGCTGCACCAGATGCCAATAACTTTGTCAATGCAGGGGTTCCAGATGGTGCCTCTGACACACTGGGACACATTTCAAAAACAGTTGGTTTGAATGTGCCAAACATGGCTAAAATCGGTCTAGGAAATATTCCTCGCGAAACTCCTCTTAAGACTGTTCCAGCTGAAAGCAATCCAACAGGATATGCAACAAAATTGGAAGAAGTATCTCTTGGTAAGGATACCATGACTGGACACTGGGAAATCATGGGCCTTAACATTACAGAACCTTTCGATACTTTCTGGAATGGATTCCCAGAAGAAATCTTGACAAAAATTGAAGAATTCTCAGGACGCAAGGTCATTCGTGAAGCTAACAAACCTTACTCAGGTACAGCCGTTATCGATGACTTTGGACCACGCCAGATGGAAACTGGGGAGTTGATTATCTATACTTCAGCTGACCCTGTTTTGCAAATTGCTGCCCACGAAGACATCATTCCTCTGGATGAATTGTATCGTATCTGTGAATACGCTCGTTCGATTACCCTTGAGCGCCCAGCCCTTCTAGGTCGCATCATTGCCCGTCCTTATGTAGGTGAACCAGGTAACTTCACTCGTACAGCAAATCGTCGTGACTTGGCCGTATCTCCATTTGCACCAACTGTTTTGGATAAACTCAATGAAGCTGGTATCGATACTTATGCTGTTGGTAAAATCAATGATATCTTTAACGGTGCGGGTATCAACCATGATATGGGACACAATAAGTCAAATAGCCACGGAATTGATACACTCTTGAAGACCATGGGCCTTGCTGAGTTTGAAAAAGGATTCTCCTTCACAAACTTGGTGGACTTTGATGCCCTTTACGGCCACCGTCGTAATGCTCACGGCTACCGTGATTGCTTGCATGAGTTTGATGAACGCTTACCTGAAATTATCGCAGCCATGAGAGAGAACGACCTTCTCTTGATTACTGCGGACCATGGAAATGACCCAACGTATGCAGGAACAGACCACACTCGTGAATATATTCCATTGTTGGCCTACAGCCCTGCCTTTAAAGGGAACGGTTTGCTACCAGTCGGACATTTTGCAGATATCTCAGCGACAGTTGCGGATAACTTTGGTGTTGAAACTGCCATGATTGGGGAAAGTTTCTTAGGTAAATTGGTATAAGATGACGCGATATGCTTTACTTGTTCGGGGCATTAATGTCGGTGGGAAGAATAAGGTTGTCATGGCGCAACTTCGTCAAGAATTGACAGAGTTGGGACTGGGAAAGGTTGAAACCTACATCAACAGTGGCAATATTTTCTTTACTTCGACAGATCCCAAAGCCCAATTGGTTGAAAAGTTAGAGTCTTTCTTTGAAATCCATTATCCATTTATTCAGAGCTTTTCTTTGCTGAGTCAGGAAGATTATGAAGAAGAGCTGAATAATCTGCCAGATTGGTGGATCAAAGATTTGGCACGAAAGGATTTCCTCTTTTACACTGAGGGATTGGATGTTGTTCAAGTCATTGAGACAGTTGAAAGTTTGGAATTGAAAGATGAAATCGTTCATTTTGGAAGACTTGGGATTTTCTGGGGGAAATTCTCTGAGGAATCCTACTATGCAACTGCCTATCACAAATACTTACTCAAGATGCCTTTTTATCGCAACATCACCATTCGTAATGCTAAAACTTTCGACAAAATCGGTCAAATGCTAAAAAATAATAAAGGAGACATACAATGACATTTTTAGATAAAATCAATGAAACTGCTGCCTTCCTGAAAGAAAAGGGTATCCTAGCGCCTGAGTTCGGTCTAATCCTTGGATCAGGACTTGGAGAATTGGCAGAAGAAATCGAAAATCCAGTTGTAGTAGATTATGCAGATATCCCAAACTGGGGCCGTTCTACAGTAGTCGGACACGCTGGGAAATTGGTATATGGAGAACTTGCAGGTCGTAAGGTCTTGGCTCTTCAAGGTCGTTTCCATTTCTACGAAGGCAATCCTCTTGAGGTCGTGACTTTCCCAGTTCGTGTGATGAAAGTACTCGGATGTGAAGGTGTCATTGTAACCAATGCAGCTGGCGGTATTGGATATGGGCCTGGTACTTTGATGGCTATCTCAGACCATATCAACATGACAGGTCAAAACCCATTGATGGGTGAAAACTTGGATGAATTTGGTCCTCGTTTCCCAGATATGTCTAAAGCCTACACACCAGAATACCGTGCTACTGCCCATGAAGTGGCTAAGAAACTTGGTATCAAGCTTGATGAAGGTGTCTATATCGGTGTTACTGGTCCGACATATGAAACACCTGCAGAGATTCGTGCCTATAAGACACTTGGAGCAGATGCAGTTGGTATGTCTACTGTTCCTGAAGTTATTGTTGCAGCTCACTCTGGCTTGAAAGTTCTAGGAATTTCATGTATTACTAACCATGCTGCAGGTTTCCAAGAAGAACTTAACCACGAAGAAGTTGTAGAAGTAACCGAACGTGTCAAAGGTGATTTCAAAGGCTTGCTTAAAGCGATTCTTGCAGAATTGTAATCATGTTGATAGAATTGAGGAGAATTTTTCGAAAAATCCCTTATAATTTTAGATTATTCATAGCAGTAATTCTACAAGGAATAGTTTCGGGTTTATCTGGTATATTTCTCCATTATCTTTTAGAGATAGTAGAGAGTCTAGCTTTTGGTCAGTCAGAGCATCATAGTGGATTTTTGACAGATGGAGTTTCCTCCTCACGGATAGGACTAAGTTTAATAATCGTGGGTCTTGGCTCATCCTTGGTCTGGTATTTCTTGCAAAAAGGGTCGAAGATTTATTCCATCAAAGCTCAGATGAAGGATGAGGCTTCACAATACAAGCTTCATTTTCTAAAACAGCTATTTCATTCAATTTGGCAGATTATTGCAGTTGGAGGGGGAGCCCCTATTGGCAAAGAAGCTGCACCACGAGAGATTGGAACTCTATTTGCAGGACCAATTGGAAAAATATGTATAGTGTCTATGAAGGATCGTATCTTTCTCCTTGCTTGTGGTGCTGGTGCTGGTTTAGCTGCTGTCTATCAGGTTCCATTAACAAGTGTCTTCTTTGTTTTTGAAACCCTAGGAATTGCTCTATCTATTAAACGATTTGTCTTAGTCGGTTTGACTACTTATGTCTCAACCTATATAGCAGGTTTGGTTATTTCAGATCAGGCTCTCTACCAGATTACATCGATCACATGGTCATTAAAGGAAATATGGATTATTCCCTTATTACTTCTTTTCTTAACCCCACCAGCTTGGCTTTTTGGTCGTTTAAGTAAGGCAGCGTCTTCAAACAGAATAAAAGATAAACGAATACTTCTCACATTGCCTACAGCTTTTCTTTTTCTTATTGGATTAGCAAGTTATTTTCCACATCTACTTGGAAATGGACGTATGATGGCTCAGGAAGTATTGAATGGTAGCAATGGCAAAACAGTATTCCTTTTGTTTATCTTAAAAGCATTAGTTGTTCTTATTACTCTGTGGGCAGGGGCCTATGGTGGTACACTTACGCCATCTTTTGCCTTGGGGATGGCTGGAGCTGCTCTCTTTGGAATGATTCTAGGTGGGGATAGCCAGCCAAGCATTTTGCTTTTGGGATCGGTTTGCTTTTTGTCTGTGACCTTGAGGGCGCCCATTTCTGCAACCGGATTAGTTATAGGTTTCACTGGGCTAGGTATAGATTCTCTTCCGTATCTCTTAGTAACAGCTGTTTTAGCCTATGAATTTGCAAAAATGCTAGACCGCTTTCCTTGGACTAGCATACTGTGTCAGAAGTCAAAGAATAAAGTAATTAGGTAGGAAATACCCATTTCTTCTAGTCAAGGATTTGATTTAAAAGATAAAAAAATACTCTCAATTTATTTATAACTGTTTTAAATAAAAATGTAGTAGGCTTATCGGAGTCATTGTTGAATCCGATTTTTCCTAGCTATGAAATATAAAAATAAAAAAAGAAAGGTAGAGCGTGTGTTCTGATTTGAACACGAGCGGAAAACTTTTCTAAAAACTCAGAAGAGAAGGGAGTTCGGATTTGAATAAAAGCCGCTCTAATCTTCTCAATATCATCAAAATTAAGAAAGAAAGGAATTGAACCCACCCTAAAAGCAGTGGGAAAAAGATAGTTGGCCTAGCGAGCATCGCTCACTGCACCCAACTCCTATTTTCCCTTTGCTTTTTGACGAGTTTGGTATCTTTCTGATTATAAATTTTAGAATAAAGAAAGGATGGGCAAACTGTATTCACTGAACTGAATACGGGCGGAGAACTGTGTAAAAAAGATAAACTGTCTAGCATCTGCGATGCGTCGTCAGTTTCCTATTTTTACTTTGTTCTCTGTCGCCCTTTATATCTTAACTATGTCTATCCATATTGCTGCTCAGCAGGGTGAAATTGCTGATAAAATTCTTCTTCCTGGGGATCCTCTTCGTGCTAAGTTTATTGCGGAAAATTTCCTTGAAGATGCTGTTTGTTTTAACGAAGTGCGTAACATGTTTGGTTACACTGGTACTTACAAGGGCCATCGTGTATCTGTTATGGGAACTGGGATGGGAATGCCATCTATTTCGATTTATGCGCGTGAGTTGATTGTTGACTATGGTGTGAAAAAATTGATCCGTGTTGGAACTGCAGGTTCTTTGAATGAAAATGTTCATGTTCGTGAATTGGTTTTGGCGCAGGCAGCTGCAACTAACTCAAACATCGTCCGAAATGACTGGCCACAGTATGATTTCCCACAAATCGCTAGCTTTGATTTGTTGGATAAGGCTTATCATATTGCCAAAAATCTCGGTATGACAACTCATGTTGGGAACGTTTTGTCATCTGATGTCTTTTACTCAAACTACTTTGAAAAGAACATCGAACTTGGTAAATGGGGAGTCAAGGCTGTGGAAATGGAAGCAGCAGCCCTTTACTATCTGGCAGCCCAACACCATGTTGACGCGCTAGCTATTATGACAATCTCTGATAGCTTGGTTAATCCAGACGAAGACACAACTGCAGAAGAACGTCAGAATACCTTCACTGATATGATGAAGGTTGGATTAGAAACCTTGATTGCAGAATAATTATAGCCAAAAAAGGAAGCCCTTCTTTATGAATTGGAGGACTTCCTTTTCTTATCTAGAAATTGATCTAGTTCTTTCTGATTTCGAAGAATAGTGACTTTATGTGAGTATTCTTGGCAAAGTTTTTGGTAATTTTCTTTTTGAGTTTTAGTCCGTCCATCCCAGAGAATCCATCGGATAAACTCCCAATTAAATTGTTCTTGACAACCAGCTGCCATACTTTCTCTGACCTTGCCTCGGTATGTGAGATAACGTTTAAAGGCTCGAAAGAGACAGGTCAATGGCGAAAAGTTAAGAAAGATGATTTGGTCAGCTTCCTGCATTCTTTCCTCATGGAAACACCAAGAATAATTTCCATCGATGACCCAAGCTTCATGATTGGTGAGAAAGCTATTCATCTCGGCCAACATCCATTCACGGTCACTGTATTGCCAACCGGGTTGAAATTGGAGTGTGTCCATGTGAAGTTTTGGGATGGAGTAGCAGAGAGACAACTTTTCGGCTAGAGTTGACTTACCAGCACCAGAATATCCGATAATTGCGATTTTCATTTTCTACCTTTTCCAATTTGGAGACAAAAAAACAGCCTCTATGGACTGTTTCTTATTTAGCAAGTTTAGCTGAAAGACGAGCTTTGTCGCGACTTGCTTTGTTTTTGTGAATCAAACCTTTAGTTTCTGCTTTATCGATAGCTGAGCTAGCAGCACGGAAAAGTTCTTCAGATGGGTTTGCTTCGAAAGCTTTGATAGCAGTACGCATAGCTGATTTTTGAGCTGAGTTCTTTTCGTTTTGTTTAACGTTCAATTCAGCACGTTTGATAGCTGATTTAATGTTTGCCAATGTTCTTACCTCCATATTTACTAACTATACCATTATATCTGAAAACTTACGTTTTGACAAGGGAAAATTATTTTTTTAAGTAAATTTCATCGATTTCATGGTTCTTTGTTTTATGAAGAATCACTTCCGCACGATTTCTGGTCGGTTCAATATAATTTTGTAGATTTGTGAGATTGATACTGGTCCAGACCTGATGGGCAAAGGATTCCACTTCCCCAATCGGCATTTGTGTAAAACGATAATAGTAGCTATCAGGGTCGTTTTGGGCTAGGCTCAGCATTTTCAAGAAACGGTCTAGATACCAACTCTCGATGTCATCGACTGCAGCATCAACATAGATGGAAAAGTCAAAGAAGTCAGTAATGTAGAGACGCTCATTTTGTGGATTTTGAAAGACATTTATTCCCTCAACAATGACAAAATCAGCAGCTTTGACGCTCTGCTTTTCCTCAGGTACGATGTCGTAGACTTCATGAGAATAGACAGGAATATCTACATCTTGTCCATTTTTGATGTGATCCAGGAAGTTGAGAAGAGCTTCCATATCATAGCTTTCAGGAAATCCCTTACGATTTAGAATCCCTTGCTCAATCAAGGTCTGGTTGGGATAGAGAAAGCCATCGGTTGTTACCAACTCAACCCTAGCATCTGTAAGCGTACGGGACAGTAAGATTTGAAGTAGGCGACTGGTTGTGGATTTTCCAACGGCAACACTCCCAGAAACCCCAATGATAAAAGGCTGGGATTTGCTTTCACGTTGAAGGAAAATCCCTTTTGAAAAGGCCAAATCATCCTTGGTACGCTTGTAAATCTGGATGAGATGGGCTAGGGGGAGATAGACATCGGTAACATCCTGCAAGCTAATCTGGTCATTAAAACTCTTGATGGATTCTAATTCCTCTTCTGTCAAAGGAGGTGTTGTCTTTCGATGTAACGATTGCCAAGTCTGGCGGCTGATTTTTTCAAAATGTAAAAATTCGTTGGTCATTTGTTTTCCCCTAGATATTTTGTTTATCATACCATAAAAAGCTAAAAAAATAAAGCGGTTTCTTGATGATAGTAAACCAATATCGTATAATAGAAGTAGATAGGGTTGACCAATTTCTTGATGAGGTAGGAGCTACTTTCTCCTGACTTATAAGCCAATAAAGGGGGCTTTGGGATTCACAATTTATAGGAGGTGTACTATGAAAATCTTAAAAAGTTATATACTGGAACTCTGTTTTATTTTAAGTTTTGCACTACCTTTTTTAAAAGGAGCGAATGCGGATAATGGTAGACGTTTTGTGGAAACCTATTACGGTTTTACTTTTTTGATGGAACATGCCATTGTAACAGCTGTCTTTATCTGTTCGCTCTTGATTGCTTTCTTCCTAAAAAAACGGTGGACGAAATGGTTTGCTGCTGGAAGTTATGTCTTTTTAGTTCTATGGATTGCTACAGAGGGTTATTTCTTCCGCATGTCACTAGAAGATTTAATCCGACTTTGGACAAGTTTGGAAATTCTGACAAAAACGTATCAGTTGGGCTTTTATCTAAACATCTTGTTGGGAATCTTGTTGGTAATGAAGCATTTGAAGGTAAAGAAATAAAAATGTGCCAGACTATAGACTATGAGATATCTAGTCCTACGTGCTTTGTTATTCGGTTATAAAAGTTAAAAGAGATTGAAGAAAAAGTCTTGTTTACTAGCTTTCTTCAGTCTTTTTCGTTTTATGATCAATTTGTAAACGATTTACAATTTAAGTCAAATTATGGTAAAATAGTTTCATGAGTAAAATGTATTATGCAGAGAATCCTGACGCTGCTCACGACATTCATGAGTTGAGAGTGGACTTGTTGGGAGAAAAAATGACCTTTTTGACGGATGCGGGTGTTTTTAGCAAGAAAATGATTGACTTTGGGAGTCAACTCTTGCTCAAGTGTCTTGAGGTCAACCAAGGAGAAACTGTTCTTGATGTAGGCTGTGGTTACGGACCTTTGGGCTTGTCTTTAGCTAAGGCTTATGGAGTTCAGTCGACCATGGTCGATATCAATAATCGTGCCTTGGATTTGGCGCGACAAAATGCTGAACGAAATAAAATAGAAGCGACGATTTTCCAGTCCAACATCTATGAACAAGTTGAAGGACATTTTGACCATGTCATTTCCAATCCTCCTATCCGTGCAGGCAAGCAAGTGGTTCATGAAATCATTGAGAAAAGTAAAGATTTTTTGGAAACTGGTGGGGATTTAACAATCGTTATTCAGAAGAAACAAGGGGCTCCAAGTGCCAAGTCCAAGATGGAAGATGTGTTTGGTAATTGTGAGATTGTCAAAAAAGATAAGGGATACTATATCCTTAGAAGTGTGAACGAATGAGAGCAGTTGATTTAATCCAAAAGAAACGAGATGGTCAAGAACTGACTTCGAGTGAAATTGAATGGCTAGTTGAAGGCTATGTATCAGGAACTGTTCCTGATTATCAGATGTCTGCCTTTGCTATGGCTGTTTATTTCAAAGGAATGACGACTCGAGAAATATCTGATTTGACCATGAAAATGGTTCAGACAGGGCAAGAGTTTGATTTATCAGCTATTGATGGGGTTAAGGTTGACAAGCATTCTACGGGTGGTGTTGGTGACAAGGTGACCTTGATTTTAGCTCCTTTAGTAGCGAGTTTTGGAGTTCCAGTCGCGAAAATGAGTGGTCGTGGTCTCGGCCATACGGGTGGAACGATTGATAAATTAGAATCAATCAAGGGCTATCAAGTAGAACGTAGTCAAGAGGATTTCATTCATCAAGTTCAGGATATTGGTGTATCTGTCATTGGGCAATCAGACCAGCTGGTCAAAGCGGATAAGCTTCTCTATGCCCTTCGTGATGTGACCGCAACTGTTGACACGATTCCTTTGATTGCGAGTTCGGTGATGAGCAAGAAAATTGCGGCAGGGGCTGATGCTATTTTGCTAGACGTGACTGTCGGTGAGGGTGCCTTCATGAAGACGGTTGATGAGGCGCGTGAATTGGCTAAAACCATGGTGGATTTAGGGAAAGCAGTAGGCCGTAAAACAGTTGCAGTCATTACCGATATGAGTCAGCCCTTGGGACGAGCGATTGGAAATCGCCTTGAAATCCTTGAGGCATTGGAGATTTTACAAGGTCAAGGCCGTCAGGATATTACCCACTTTATCTGCGAATTGGCTCAAATTATGCTTGGTTTGGCTAATGTGAACAAGACAGTGGAAGAAGTTCGCCAACACCTTGAGAATGGTCAAGCGCTGGCTAAGTTTGAGGAAATGGTCCAAGCCCAAGGTGGAGACTTGGAAGACCTCTATCGTCCTGTCAATGTTACCCATGTGGTGGAAATCCCTGCTCATGAAACGGGTGTCATTTCAGCTCTTCCAGCTATGGAATTTGGGCTTTATGCTATGAGACTGGGGGCAGGCCGTGCAGTCAAGTCTGATGCCTTGGACTATGAAACAGGAATTGTTTTTGAAAAGAAAGTTGGAGATTCCGTTCAAAAGGGAGAAATTGTTGCAAAAGTATACACAAATGGAAAAATTTCTCCTCAGCTAGTTACAGATTTTCAAAAATATGTTAAAATAAATGATAGTGTGCAAAGTTTACGAGAAATCATAGAAATAATCTCATAAACTGCAGGAGAATCCGAATATGAAATTAAATAAATATATCGATCATACACTTTTGAAACAAGATGCGACAGAAAATCAAATTGATTGTTTGCTGTCTGAAGCTAGAGAGTATGATTTTGCCAGTGTTTGCGTTAATCCGACCTGGGTTGAACATGCTAAAAAAGGGCTTGAAGGCACAGATGTCAAGATCTGCACAGTAGTAGGTTTCCCTTTGGGAGCAACAATTTCAGCTGTGAAAGCATTTGAAACAAAAGAAGCTATCCAAAATGGTGCAGACGAGATTGATATGGTGATCAATGTTGGAGCTCTCAAAACAGGTAATCTTGATTTGGTTGAATCGGACATCCGTGCTGTTGTAGAAGCAAGTGGTGACAAGTTAGTGAAAGTCATTATTGAAGCTTGTCTTCTTACAGACCAAGAAAAAGTTGTGGCTTGCCAATTAGCTCAAAAAGCGGGAGCTGACTTCGTAAAAACTTCAACTGGCTTTTCAACTGGTGGTGCTACGGTAGCAGATGTTAGATTAATGCGTGAAACAGTTGGACCAGAAATGGGTGTCAAGGCTGCCGGCGGAGCTCGTTCTTATGCAGATGCTCTTGCATTTGTAGAAGCAGGGGCGACCCGTATTGGAACGTCAGCTGGGGTAGCCATTTTAAAAGGAGAATTGGCTGATGGCGACTACTGAGTTGATTGAACTAGCAATTGAAACCAGCAAGAAAGCCTATGTGCCCTATTCTCATTTTCCAGTCGGAGCTGTTTTAGTGACAAAAGATGGTAGCACTTATACAGGTGTCAATATTGAGAATGCTAGCTATCCTTTGACCAACTGCGGAGAGCGTACAGCGATTTTTAAAGCAGTTTCCGAAGGCCAAAGAGAGTTTTCCGAATTGATTGTTTATGGACAAACTGAAAAACCAATCTCGCCATGTGGTGCTTGTCGCCAAGTGATGGCTGAATTTTTTGAACAAGATCTAAAAGTGACCTTAGTCGCAAAAGATAAATCGACGGTCGAGATGACGGTCGGGGAGTTACTTCCATACTCTTTTACAGACTTAAACTAGTCTGAGTCGCTCTCTGAGTGGCACGGTCCTTGTGGCCAACCAATCCATACTTGCAACATCGTTGCACATCTTATTTAGGAGGTTCAGTAATGAACAAGAAACAATGGCTAGGCCTTGGTCTAGTTGCAGTGGCAGCAGTTGGACTTGCTGCATGTGGTAACCGCTCTTCTCGTAACGCAGCTTCATCTTCTGATGTGAAGACAAAAGCAGCAATCGTCACTGATACTGGTGGTGTTGATGACAAATCATTCAACCAATCAGCTTGGGAAGGTTTGCAAGACTGGGGTAAAGAACACAATCTTTCAAAAGATAAAGGTTTCACTTACTTCCAATCAACAAGTGAAGCTGACTACGCTAACAACTTGCAACAAGCGGCTGGAAGCTACAACCTAATCTTCGGTGTTGGTTTTGCCCTTCACAATGCGGTTGAAGAAGCAGCAAAAGACCACTCTGATTTGAACTATGTCTTGATTGATGATGTGATTAAAGATCAAAAGAATGTTGCTAGCGTAACGTTTGCTGATAACGAAGCTGCTTACCTTGCGGGTGTTGCAGCAGCTAAAACAACTAAAACAAAACAAGTTGGTTTTGTAGGTGGTATTGAGTCTGAAGTTATCTCACGTTTTGCAGCTGGATTTAAAGCTGGTGTTGAGTCAGTAGATCCATCTATCAAAGTACAAGTTGACTACGCAGGTTCATTTGGTGATGCTGCTAAAGGTAAAACAATTGCAGCAGCACAATACGCAGCTGGTGCAGACGTTGTTTATCAAGCAGCAGGTGGAACAGGTGCTGGTGTCTTTGCAGAAGCAAAATCACTCAACGAAAGCCGTCCTGAAAATGAAAAAGTTTGGGTTATCGGTGTTGACCGTGACCAAGTAGGAGAAGGTAAGTACACTTCTAAAGATGGTAAAGAATCAAACTTCGTTCTTGTATCTACTTTGAAACAAGTTGGTACAACTGTAAAAGATATTGCTAACAAAGCAGAAAAAGGTGAATTCCCTGGCGGTCAAGTGATCGTTTACTCATTGAAAGATAAAGGGGTTGACTTGGCAGTAACAAACCTTTCAGAAGAAGGTAAAAAAGCTGTTGAAGATGCTAAAGCTAAAATCCTTGATGGAAGCGTAAAAGTTCCTGAAAAATAATGGATGGAAGTCATTTCTTAGGAAGCGGCCCTCGGTCGCTTTTTTAAGAGTTGAGACAAAGTCATTTTGTCTCAGTAAAGCTTGCTACTAGGCAAACTAGCAAGTTTTATTGAAATAAAATAAGACTCTGAAAGGAAGAGCACATGGCACACGAAAATGTCATTGAGATGCGTGATATTACCAAGGTGTTTGGTGAATTTGTTGCCAACGACAAAATCAACCTGCACCTACGAAAAGGTGAAATTCATGCACTTTTAGGAGAAAATGGGGCTGGTAAGTCCACGCTCATGAACATGTTAGCAGGGCTTCTTGAACCAACTAGTGGTGAAATTGTGGTCAACGGTCAAGTTGTCAATCTCGATTCACCATCTAAAGCGGCTAGCTTGGGAATCGGAATGGTTCACCAGCACTTTATGTTGGTAGAAGCCTTCACAGTGGCTGAAAACATCATTTTAGGTAGTGAATTGACTAAAAATGGTGTGCTAGATATCACTGGAGCTAGCAAAGAAATCAAGGCTCTTTCTGAACGTTACGGCTTAGCTGTTGATCCTTCTGCTAAGGTGGCTGATATCTCAGTTGGAGCCCAACAACGTGTAGAAATTTTAAAAACCCTTTATCGGGGAGCTGATATCCTTATCTTTGACGAACCAACGGCTGTCTTGACTCCATCAGAAATTGATGAGTTAATGGCTATTATGAAAAATCTTGTCAAAGAAGGGAAATCAATTATCTTGATTACCCACAAGTTGGATGAGATTCGTGCAGTTTCTGACCGCGTTACAGTTATTCGTCGTGGGAAATCAATTGAAACCGTCGAAATTGCAGGAGCTACCAATGCTGATTTGGCAGAAATGATGGTAGGTCGTTCTGTTTCCTTTAAAACAGAGAAGCAAGCCTCTCAACCAAAAGAAGTGGTCTTGTCAATCAAAGATTTGGTGGTCAATGAAAATCGCGGTGTCCCAGCTGTGAAAAATCTTTCCTTGGATGTTCGTGCTGGAGAGATTGTTGGTATTGCAGGGATTGATGGAAATGGTCAGTCTGAACTGATTCAAGCCATTACAGGTCTTCGCAAGGTTGAATCTGGTAGCATTGAGCTAAAAGGAGATTCAATTGTAGGATTGCCCCCACGTCAGATTACAGAATTGAGTGTTGGGCACGTTCCAGAAGACCGTCACCGTGATGGCTTGATTTTGGAAATGATGATTTCTGAAAATATTGCCCTTCAAACCTACTATAAAGAACCACATAGTAAAAATGGAATTTTGAACTATTCAAATATTACTTCTTATGCTAAAAAGCTAATGGAAGAGTTTGATGTTCGTGCTGCAAGTGAATTTGTTCCTGCAGCTGCACTCTCAGGAGGAAATCAACAAAAAGCAATTATTGCTCGTGAAATTGATCGAGATCCTGATCTCCTTATCGTCAGCCAGCCAACTCGTGGTTTGGATGTCGGTGCCATTGAATATATCCACAAACGCTTAATTGAAGAGCGTGATAATGGTAAGGCTGTTCTAGTTGTCAGCTTTGAATTGGACGAGATTTTAAACGTCTCAGACCGTATTGCTGTTATCCACGATGGTAAGATTCAAGGTATTGTATCGCCAGAAACAACCAATAAACAAGAACTAGGTGTCTTGATGGCTGGTGGAAACTTGGGAAAGGAGAAGAGTGATGTCTAAAAAATTACAACAAATTTCGGTTCCCTTGATTTCTGTATTCCTAGGAATTTTACTCGGAGCCATTGTCATGTGGATCTTCGGTTATGATGCTATTTGGGGCTACGAAGAATTGTTCTATACAGCCTTTGGTAGTCTGCGTGGGATTGGAGAAATCTTCCGTGCTATGGGGCCTTTGGTCTTGATTGGTCTGGGTTTTGCCGTTGCCAGTCGCGCAGGTTTCTTTAACGTCGGGCTTCCTGGTCAGGCTTTGGCAGGTTGGATTCTCAGTGGTTGGTTTGCCTTGTCTCATCCAGATATGCCACGTCCCTTGATGATTCTAGCAACTATCGTGATTGCCCTGATTGCTGGTGGGATTGTCGGAGCGATTCCAGGTATTCTTAGAGCCTATCTAGGGACGTCAGAGGTTATCGTAACCATCATGATGAACTACATTGTCTTGTATGTAGGGAATGCCTTTATCCATGCTTTCCCTAAAGACTTCATGCAAAGTACAGATTCGACCATTCGTGTTGGGGCTAATGCAACCTACCAGACACCTTGGTTAGCTGAGTTGACTGGTAATTCGCGGATGAATATTGGTATTTTCTTTGCCATCATTGCCGTTGCAGTTATTTGGTTCATGCTCAAGAAAACGACTCTTGGTTTTGAAATCCGTGCTGTTGGTCTTAATCCACATGCTTCAGAATACGCTGGTATTTCTGCAAAACGAACGATTATCCTCTCAATGATTATTTCAGGTGCTTTGGCAGGTCTTGGTGGAGCTGTTGAAGGACTTGGAACCTTCCAGAACGTTTATGTTCAGGGGTCGTCATTAGCTGTCGGATTTAACGGGATGGCGGTTAGTTTGCTAGCGGCCAACTCACCAATTGGTATTCTCTTTGCAGCCTTCCTATTTGGTGTTCTCCAAGTTGGAGCTCCTGGTATGAATGCGGCGCAGGTACCGTCTGAGCTTGTCAGCATTGTAACAGCGTCTATTATCTTCTTTGTCAGTGTTCATTACCTTATTGAACGCTTTGTCAAACCGAAAAAACAAGTTAGAGGAGGTAAGTAAAGATGTCTATTACAACCTTGCTCACCCTCTTGGTGTCTTCTATGCTGATTTACTCAGCGCCCCTCATCTTTACAAGTATCGGTGGTGTTTTCTCTGAACGTGGTGGTGTGGTAAACGTCGGTCTTGAAGGAATTATGGTTATGGGTGCCTTTTCTGGAGTTGTCTTTAACCTTGAATTTGCAGAACAATTTGGAGCAGCAACTCCATGGCTATCCTTGCTTGTAGCAGGATTGGTTGGAGGCCTCTTCTCTATCATCCACGCAGCGGCAACAGTTCATTTCCGTGCAGACCATGTTGTCAGCGGTACAGTATTGAACTTGATGGCGCCTGCCTTGGCTGTTTTCTTAGTGAAAGTTCTTTATAATAAAGGACAAACAGATAACTTAAGTCAGACTTTTGGACGCTTTGACTTCCCAGTCTTAGCAAATATCCCAGTGATTGGTGATATCTTCTTCAAGTCAACAAGTCTGCTAGGTTATATCGCGATTGCTTTCTCATTCTTTGCTTGGTTTATCCTTTTCAAGACCCGATTTGGTCTTCGTCTCCGCTCTGTCGGTGAACACCCTCAAGCAGCGGATACTTTGGGAATCAATGTCTACAAGATGAGATATCTAGGAGTTATCATTTCAGGTTTCTTAGGTGGAATTGGGGGAGCGATTTATGCTCAATCCATTTCAGTTAACTTCTCAGTGACAACTATTGTTGGACCTGGATTTATTGCCCTTGCTGCAATGATCTTCGGGAAATGGAATCCAATCGGAGCCATGCTATCTAGTCTCTTTTTTGGACTTTCACAAAGTTTGGCTGTTATCGGCTCTCAATTGCCATTCCTACAAGGAGTGCCTGCGGTTTATCTTCAAATCGCACCTTATGTTTTGACAATTCTAGTCTTGGCAGCCTTCTTTGGAAAAGCAGTCGCACCAAAAGCAGATGGTATCAACTATATCAAATCAAAATAAGCATACAAAAAAGGCTCTTTGTCAACTGTAGTGGGTTGAATAAAAGCTAAGATCTAGAAAGGACGAAATTTGTCCTTTCTTTTTTGATA
>NZ_JALDVV010000011.1:0-55253 GCF_023110375.1 Streptococcus mitis
TACCGCCGTGAAAAGGCGGTGTCTTAACCCCTTGACCAACGGACCTGAGCTGTTATTTTCAACTCTTACTATTATACAGACTTTTTCTGACTTGTCAACAACTTTTTCTGTTTTTTTCTTTTTTTTTGCATAGCTTCTTACCGAGTACGGATATCAAACTCCTTAAACACAATACGTAAGTCTCTTAATACTCTTTGACGTCCTCGGAAGCGTTCATGTCTTAAGACGCGCTCTAACTCTTCTTGTTTGTCTTTACTTTGTTTGCTTCTATAATCTCTTAGTGTCTCATGAAAGAGATAATACTCATCTAGCCACAGACCTCCCTCACTGATACGATGACTAATCTCACCCACTTCTTCATAAAGCTCTTTATCATATCTTCGTTTTTGACTTTCTTGTTTACGGATATAGTCTAGAACCCGATTCCGAAACTTGGTTTTGAAATATTTCCTTAAACGAGGGATATCTTCTACAAGCTCTTCTTCTCTACTAATCAATTCATGTAAGCAAATCATACCCTCTTGGTCCCAATCCGATAGCTCCCATAAATGAAGGTAATATTCATTTCTACACTTATACACAATCCCCTGGACTTCTTTATACAATTCTTTAAACATAAGCTTCCCCTTTCTAGATACAGTCTAACAAATAATGAAACTAATTCGGTTCTTTTCTCCATTCTGTTCCCTACACCGTCTAAACTGCACAAAAAAAGAGAGGACATGCCTCTCTCAGGGTTATAATTCTGCAATTTGGTTTAGGTTCACTTCTGCAACTGTGTCATTACCAAACATAGAGATAATCATCTTCACTTTATTGTTATCAATCTCTGTAATCTTACCAGTATAGTCTGCAAAAGCGCCATCAATGATACGTACAGTTTGACCAACTTCAACATCGATATCAAACTCTTGTACGGTTTGTCCCATAGAAACCAAGATATCACGGATTTCTTGTTCCAATAATGGAGTTGGTTTTGATCTATTTCCGTGAGATCCGACGAATCCTGTAACATTTGGTGTGTTTCGAACAACAAACCAAGCTTCATCTGTCATGACCATTTCTACAAGAACATAACCTGGAAAGCGATTTTCTTCTATTTCTTTTCTCTTTCCATTTTTTTCAACCTGCACTGTTTGTGTTGGAATTTCAACGCGTAGAATATTATCCAACATATTGTAGGTTTGTGCACGTTGTAATAGATTTTCTTTTACCTTATTTTCATAACCAGAATAAGTTTGTAAAACAAACCACCCTTTATCAAAACTATCCATGATATTTCCTTTCATAATAGAAGAACTCTAGTATAAATAACTCCACTAACCTTCTAAAAAATGTTAATAAATCGAATCAAACCTGAAACAATCAACTGGTCAAAAATGTAAATAATTACTACAAAGAAAGCTGTGTATTCCATGATAGAACGAAAATCTCTCCAGCTTTCCTTGCGAGTTGGCCATGTTGTGTCTTTAAGAAGTCTAAAAATATCTCCAATAAAACGCATCGCTCTCTCCTATCTCGTTTCTCTGTGTGTAGTGTACTTACCACAATGTTTACAAAATTTATTTACTTCTAGTCGTGTTGGCTTGGGGTTTCCACTGATCTTTATTGAATAGTTTCTCGAACCACAAACCGCACAAGCTAGGCTTGCTTTTTTTAGTGCCATAACGCCTCCATCTTATCTATTATAACAAGAAAGCTAGGCTTTGACAAGCATCTTAGCGAAATAGATTGACTACCGAATCCCATATTGTTTGAGCCTTTTCCTTAATTTTAGCATCCGAGATAGCACGGCTAGCCTCATCTACCAGATTTTGTGCACGACTTCTAATATCAGAAAGGCTATTATCCGCCTGATTTTCTTCATTACTCTGTACTTGATTTCTTGTATTGGCTGGTGCAATTCCATTTTGCTTATACGCATTTTCAACTGTAAAGGTACTTCCTGGCGTATAAGGTAAAATGGTATTTGCAATATTTCTAAAGACATGGGCTGCACCGTTTGAAGTAGATCCTGCTAGATAGTGATTTTCATCAGTGGTCGGAAAACCAAGCCAATGACTAATCACCACATCCGGAGTATAACCAATCACCCACTGGTCACTTGTGTATTCCGGATTAAAAACAGCTTCAGTTGTACCAGTTTTTCCTGCCATGACATAATCTGCAGGCGATGAACTAATACCGGTACCGTTGGTGAAAGTCCCCAACATCATACTGGTCATCTTATCAGCTACAGACTTATCAATCACCCGTTTTTGTGAATTTTTATGGCTCGCAATAACCTGACCACTAGCATTTTCAATTCTACTAATAAAATGAGCTTCCGGCATTAAACCTTCATTTGCAAAGGCAGCATATGCTTGAGCCATTTGCAGAGGATTGGTTTCGACACCACTTCCCAAGGCGACACCAAGAACACGGTCGACCTTTTCCATGTTGAGTCCGAATTTTTCGCCTGCCTCAAAAGCCTTGTCGACGCCCAAATCATTAACAGTGGCAACAGCAGGTAGATTAAGCGACTCTGCCAAGGCTTGATACATAGGAACTTCTCGACTCATTTTGATACCTGCATAGTTATCAACCTTATAGCTGTCATACTGCATGGTATGGTTATCCAACTGCTTATTCAAAGCCCAGCCAGCTTCAACTGCAGGCGTATAAACAACTAAAGGCTTAATTGTAGAACCAGGGCTACGTTTTGATTGAGTTGCATAGTTGAAATTCCGGAATCCAGTTTTATCATTGCTAGCAACCTGACCGACAACTCCACGAACTCCACCTGTTTTCGGTTCGAGAGCTACACTTCCTGATTGAGCAAATGTTCCATCCTCTGCCCTCGGAAATAGCGCTGTATTTTCATAGACAACCTGCATATTTGCTTGATAGTTTTGGTCCAGCTCTGTATAAATGCGGTAGCCATTATTGACAATTTCTTCCTCTGTTAGATTATACTTGGAAACAGCTTCATTAACAACCGCGTCAAAATAAGAAGGGTAGCGGTAATCTGAAATTTTCCCTTCATACTTATCGTGCAATTGCGAAGTCATATCAACTTCTGCAGCTTCGGTTTCTTGGTTTTTATCAATGTAACCCGCTGCAAGCATATTTTGCAAGACAGTATCACGACGATTGGTAGAATCTTCTACAGATTTCAAGGGGTTATACAGTTCCGGTCCTTTGAGCATCCCTGCCAGAGTCGCAGCTTGATCCAAACTCACTTCTGAAGCAGAAACTCCAAAGTATTTCTTACTCGCATCTTCTACACCCCACACACCATTTCCAAAATAGGCGTTGTTAAGGTACATGGTTAAGATCTGTTCCTTACTATATTTTTTTGTTAATTCTAAGGCAAGGAAAAATTCTTTTGCTTTTCTCTCGACAGTTTGATCCTGTGATAGATAGGCGTTTTTAGCCAGCTGTTGGGTAATAGTAGAACCACCACCTGAACGACCAGCAGTGACAATAGCCAAGAAGAAACGACCATAGTTAATACCGTCATTTTTATAAAAAGAACGGTCTTCTGTCGCAATAACGGCATTCTGCAAATTTTTACTGATATCAGTCAATTCAACATAAGTTCCTTTTTGACCGGACAAGGCACCGGCCTCTTTTTCTTCACGGTCAAAAATGAGAGTTCGAGTTTTCAAGGCATTTTGCAAATCGTTAACATTGGTTGACTTGGCTACAGCAAACAAATAGGTTCCAACCAGCAAGCCTGCACTCAAACCTAGTATAAGGACAATCTTTGTTAGATGATAGCGACGCCAGAATTTTCGAATCGGACCCACTTGGGTTAATTTTTTTCGATCACTGCGAGAACGACGCAAGCTAGTAGGCCCAGAATCCTCTGATTCACTTGTTTCTTTTTTAAAAAGAGAAAGAAATTTCTCGAATAATTTATCTAATTTCATGCGTTTATTTTATCATCTTCATCATAGGAAGACAAGAATTTAGCTATTTCCTATCCAAATAGGGCTTTTTTTTGTTACAATATCTGTATGAAATTCACTTTTACTTTACCTGCCTCTTTACCTCAAATGACGGTGAAACAATTACTAGAGGAACAACTCCTCATCCCTAGAAAAATCCGGCATTTTTTGAGAATCAAGAAACACATTTTGATTAATCAGCGAGAAGTTCACTGGAACGAGGTAGTGAATCCTGGAGATATTTGCCAGTTAACTTTTGACGAGGAAGATTATCCCAAAAAAGAAATTCCTTGGGGCAACCCAAACCTCGTTCAGGAAGTTTATCAAGATCAACATTTGATTATTGTAAGCAAACCAGAGGGGATGAAAACGCATGGTAATCAGCCAAACGAAATCGCCCTTCTTAACCATGTCAGTGCCTATGTTGGCCAAACCTGCTATGTCGTTCATCGTCTAGACATGGAAACCAGTGGTCTAGTTCTCTTTGCCAAAAATCCTTTTATCCTGCCCATTCTCAATCGCTTACTAGAGAAAAAAGAAATTTCTCGGGAATATTGGGCACAGGTCGACGGACATATCAACAGCAAAGAACTTGTTTTCAAAGACAAAATTGGACGTGATCGCCATGACCGCAGAAAGCGAATAGTTGATACAAAAAATGGACAATATGCTGAAACACATGTAAGCAGATTAAAGCAATTCCCAAACAAAACTTCCTTGGTTCGTTGCAAACTAAAGACAGGGCGAACCCATCAAATTCGTGTGCACCTTTCGCATCATAACTTCCCTATTTTAGGCGACCCTCTCTATAATAGTAAATCAAAAACAAGTCGGCTTATGCTCCACGCCTTTCGACTGTCCTTTACCCATCCGCTTACTCTAGAGAAATTAAGCTTCACTACCCTATCAGATACTTTTGAAAAAGAGTTAAAAAAGAATGGATGATAGCGTCATCCATTTTTAAATATTTAAAAAGCAAGACCAGAGGCCTTGCTTTTTATCGACTCATGAATTATTTAGCGATTTTTGCGAAGTATTCAAGAGTACGAACAAGTTGTGCAGTGTATGACATTTCGTTGTCGTACCATGATACAACTTTAACCAATTGTTTACCGTCAACGTCAAGAACTTTAGTTTGAGTTGCGTCAAACAATGAACCGTAAGACATACCTAGGATATCTGAAGATACGATTGGATCTTCAGTGTATCCGTATGATTCGTTTGAAGCTGCTTTCATAGCTGCGTTCACTTCGTCAACAGTAACGTTCTTTTCAAGAACTGCTACCAACTCAGTTACAGAACCTGCTGGAACAGGAACACGTTGAGCAGCTCCGTCCAATTTACCGTTCAATTCTGGGATTACAAGACCGATAGCTTTTGCAGCACCAGTTGAGTTAGGAACGATGTTTACAGCACCAGCGCGAGCACGGCGAAGGTCACCACCACGGTGTGGTCCGTCAAGAATCATTTGGTCACCAGTGTAAGCGTGGATAGTAGTCATCAATCCTTCAACAACACCAAAGTTGTCTTGAAGAGCTTTAGCCATTGGAGCCAAGCAGTTTGTAGTACATGAAGCACCTGAGATAACTGTTTCAGTACCGTCAAGAACGTCGTGGTTAGTGTTGAATACAACTGTTTTAACGTCGTTTCCACCAGGAGCAGTGATAACAACTTTTTTAGCTCCACCAGCGTGCAAGTGTTTTTCAGCAGCTGCTTTCTTAGCAAAGAAACCAGTAGCTTCAAGAACGATTTCTACACCGTCGTTAGCCCAGTCGATTTGTTCTGGATCACGTTCAGCAGAAACTTTGATGAATTTACCGTTAACTTCAAATCCACCTTCTTTAACTTCAACAGTACCGTCGAAACGACCTTGAGTTGTGTCGTATTTCAACAAGTGTGCAAGCATAACTGGATCTGTAAGGTCGTTGATACGAGTAACTTCAACACCTTCTACGTTTTGGATACGACGGAAAGCAAGACGACCGATACGTCCGAAACCGTTAATACCAACTTTAACTACCATTAGTGATTTCCTCCTTATGAAAATCATGAAATTTTTATTGTGAAAAGAGTAACTTGAATCACTACAAATCACCTTTCAACAAACCTATTATATAACTATTTAAATTTAATTGCAAGTACGGGCATTGTTTTTCTATGTCAGTTTCTTTTAAGGCTATAAATCAAGTACTCCCTTACTATTCATATCGTAGCGATTCTACAGGATCCATTTTACTAATTTTACGTGCTGGGAAGTAGGCTGAGACATAACCAAGTAATAGAGCGAAAGCTAGAGTTCCTAAAATAGATAGAAGATTTAATTCAAAAACCTTAGTGATGGATGGGTAAAAGTGATTTACAACCGCATTCGCCAAACTTCCCACCCCTTGTGCAACCAAAAATGCCAGCAGTAAGGCAATACCTACAATCCAGATAGCCTCGTAAATAAAAATTCCTTTGACATCACGATTTTGATAACCAACTGCCTTCATGACGCCTATTTCCTTAGAACGTTGCATGATATTGATGTAAATGATGATACCAATCATGACTGCTGCTACCACAATAGCTTGTGATGAAAGTACAATCAACAATCCCTGAATGACACGAATAAAAGTAATCACAATATCAAGAACCTTCTGTTGAGAAAGAACAGTATACTTCTTGTTTTTCTGCAATTCTTCTGTTATCGCTTTTGTTTGTGATGGATCTTTGAGTTCCAAGATAAAATAAGATACAGCTTTTGTAAATCCAGCTTCTTTCAAAATCATTTCCATTTGATGAGACGGCATGAAACTGTTGCTGTCCTCCATGTCATCTTCATCATTGATTACACGTACAATCTTCGTTTGAAATTGAGCAGTCTTGCTAGCTTCGGCAGCATTTTCTACAATACTTGCTGAGACTGATTTGCCAATAACATCACTAGCTGTCAGATTTTTTCCTGTCTGTTCATTCCAACTTTTTAGTAAACTGATTGGAATCGTTAATCCTTGTTCATTTGTATCAGTATAGAGGGAACCGGCTAATACTTTTTCCGCCTCATTACTACTAACAGAGATACTTGTATCCTCATAGAGACTCACTACTTGAGCATAAGAAGGCATCGTTTGACTCAGGTCTATTTCTTGCCCATCTATAGTCATATTTGACATGGTCATCCCAAAAGGACTCTCCAAATATTTAATAGCTTCTTTCCCAACTGTATCCGTGATATAGTTCTTATCATCTTGATTCAAAAAGCCTCGTCCAGCATTCTCTGTATTTAAAGCAATCTGAACTTGAGAAGGAATTTGACCTCCATTCGTATTTTCATCAATCATCGAAATCAAAGCATTTCCCAAGCCAAAAGAAATTAAGACTCCTACAAAACCGATTGAGGTTGCTAGCGCAATCAATAGGTTACGCCACTTTCTTTCCATAAAGTTATTTAAAGAAAGTTTGAATTTATTTTTCAATGATAATCCTTTATTTTTTGACTTCTTCAACGACTTCACCATCCTTCATTTTGATAATCACGTCTGCATATTCAGCAACCTCTGGATTATGGGTTACAATCAATACTGTTTTCCCTGTTTGGGCTAAATTTTTAAATACCTCCAATACCATTTCTTGGGATTGAGAATCCAGCGAACCCGTTGGCTCATCTGCTACAATCATATCTGGCTGATTTACCAGTGCACGCGCGATTGCTACGCGTTGCTTTTGCCCACCAGAAAGCTGTTTAACATTTTTAGCCATAAAAGGCTCCATGCCCAAGTTACTTAATTGCTCCTTTGCAATCATTGTCATCTCCCTGTCAGATAAATCTTTGACATAGAGAGGTAGCTTGACATTGTCCAAGACAGACTGATGAGGAATGAGGTTAAAGTTTTGAAACACAAATCCAATCTTATCTTTACGAAATTGAGTTAGTTCAATCTCTGATAAGTCACGGAGGGATTCCCCTTTAAATTCTAAAACTCCTTCATATTGTCTGTCTAAACCGCTGATGATGTTTAGCAAGCTAGTTTTGCCACAGCCTGACGGTCCGTAAATCGCTGTAATTTTACCTTTTGCAATCTGCAGGTTAATATTTCTTAGAGCCTGCTCTTGATGTTTACCGTCCAAAGTGTAAAACTTTGAAATATTTTTAATGGATAAAATGGACATTCTTTCCCCCTTATTTAAAACTGTTATCGTCATACATCATACTGATAGAAAATCCTTCAAGCTACATCAGCGCTGATTTACCCTTTAAGCCTACTACTTAGAACTTTCTCTCTATTCCCTAGTTTGCTTCTGGATGTATATCAAGTAAAATTCATTTTAACAAAAAAGCGACATTTCTCCAATGACAGAAATGTCACTCCTATAAAGCATTTAACAATACCTTTCTAAGTCTTCGCTCCATTCATTATCTAAACTAACTAATAACTTCTCATTGCCAAACATCCTTGCCATCATTTTTGCTTCTTCATACTTTTGTTTGGCTGTTTCATAATCCGTCTGAATATAATATTTCCACTCAATCATCGAGACAATCGGTTGTTTTTGAAAATCTCGTGTTTTTTGCCCTATTTTATTTAAGGTCTCGACTGCCCTCTTAAAATAATGAAGCAACCCCATAATCTCTATACAAGTTAAAGAAGCTAACAAGGAATCTCTAAGCAAGTTCAAACAATCGAACTCTATCTTATCAACCTGAGAACTTAGTTTGTCATGAAAACAAAGAATGGTTTCATGCTCAGATTCTTTTATCTCACCCACATTTAAACCATCCATTAACTGACAGTTGAAATACAGTCTCAATTTCAACAAGTCCTCAGCTTTATATACATCTCTGGATAGTAAGTCTTGAAGACCGTCCTCAATCACACTGCTTCCGTATAAGGAATTACTAGTCGCTCTCACCTCATCTATTGCTTGAAGACAATCCACTAGCACTTTCTCATCACGTGGCAAATCATCATAAAAACATTCAAAAATCTCATCAAAATATTCTTCCTTCTGCTCCTGCAACTCCTCGTCTCCATAGTCAGGATGATGTAAAAGAAAGTACTTTAATTCTTGGTAACGCTTGGGTAATTCCTTATAATCTGGCATCAAGACGTAGGACGGAATTTCTAATCGTTCTGCAATATATTCTAGTGTTTTTATCGTCGGGCGAAATTCTCCTTTTTCAATCCGCACCAACTGACGCACTGATAATTCAGACTCATCCCCGCAAAAAACTGGACGACTAAGTCCTTTCTCCTCTCTTAAAAGTCGCACTTTATCCCCTAACTCATTTATCTTGTTCATTTGCCCCTCGCATGATTATTAAAGATTTGATTTTCAAATAAATATATGCGATGATTATACCATTTTTCAAATAGAATTACAAAAAAAGAGACAGGATTTCTCCTGCCTCTAGGCTGATAACAATTATTTACGGCGTCCTGGTCTTTCTTTGTAGCCATAGTAAGAATCTTCGATGATTTCTTGCATGTGGTCAACCATTGGAAGGCGTGGATTTGCAGGCGAACATTGATCTTCATAAGCAAGGAAGGCCAATTCACGAGAATGTTCTTTCCATTCTTTTTCATCAATTCCTTGTGCTTTGAAGTTCATTTGGATACCTACGCGCTCACCAAGTTCGTAGACAGCTTTTGCGTAAGATTCCACACCTTCTTCTGGAGTAGAAGCTGGAAGTCCAAGCATGCGTGCGATATCTTGGTATTTTTCATCTGCACGGTAGTAGTTGTACTTAGGCCATGTTGCTGTCTTAGCTGGACGTGTACCGTTGTAGCGGATGACGTATGGAAGCAAGATAGCATTTGTACGACCGTGAATTGTGTGGAATTGCGCACCAATCTTATGAGCCATTGAGTGAGAAATACCTAGGAAGGCATTGGCAAAGGCCATACCAGCGATTGTTGAAGCGTTATGCATTTTCTCGCGTGAGTGGAAGTCTGCATTCTTAACTGAGCTTTCAAGGTTTTCGAATACAAGCTTGATGGCTTGAAGTGCAAGTCCGTCAGTGTAGTCGCTAGCCATTTGTGATACGTAAGCTTCAGTCGCGTGGGTCAATACGTCCATACCAGTGTCCGCAGCAACAACTCCAGGAACTGTCAATACCAAGGCAGGGTCTACGATTGCCACAGTTGGTGTCAATGAGTAGTCAGCGATTGGGTATTTGCGGTTGTTTGCTTTATCAGAGATAACGGCAAATGGTGTTACTTCAGATCCTGTACCAGATGTTGTTGGGATTGCGATGAATTTAGTCTTCTTACCAAGTAATGGGAATTTGAAGGCACGTTTACGGATATCCATGAATTTTTGAACAAGGTCACGGAAGTCTACTTCTGGTTGTTCGTAGAAGAGCCACATTACTTTAGCAGCGTCCATTGGAGATCCACCACCGAGAGCGATGATTGTATCTGGTTTGAAGGCGCGCATAATCTCAGTACCACGATTTACAGTTGTGATATCTGGATCTGGTTCTACATCAGCAAAGATTTGGTAAACAACCTTATTGCGACGAAGATCAAGTTGTTCGATGATACGATCAAGGAAACCAAGCTCTACCATGGCATGGTCAGTAACGATCATGACACGTTCAACGTCACGACATTTTTGAAGGTATTGAATTGAATCACGTTCAAAGTATGTTTTTGAAGGAAGTTTCATCCATTGCATGTTATTTCTCCGTCTTCCGACTTTTTTGATATTCAAAAGGTTAATGGCACTAACGTTATCCCCAACTGAGTTACGTCCGTAAGAACCACATCCGAGTGTCAATGATGGCAAGAAGGCATTGTAAACGTCCCCGATACCACCGAAAGTAGAAGGTGAGTTACAGATAACACGAATAGCTTTAACAGCTTTACCAAATTCTTTAGTCAATTCTTCGTCAGCTGTGTGGATAGCTGCTGAGTGACCAAGACCGTTAAATTCAACCATTTGACGAGCTTTGGAAATACCATCTTCACGGCTTTCAGATTTCAAAACTGCGATAACTGGTGACAATTTTTCACGAGTCAATGGCTCATTTTCACCAACTTCTTTACATTCTGCAGCAAGAATGTTTGTTCCTTCTGGAACTGTAAATCCTGCTTGTTCTGCAATCCAAGTTGCTGGTTTACCAACGATGTCAGCGTTCAATTTTGCACCAGCACAGTTTTTGCTGTTTGCTTTCACGCCGAAGCAGAATTCTTCGAGAAGGGCTTTTTCTTTTTTGTTTACAAAGTAAGTGTGGTAAGATTTGAACTCTGCTACAAATTCATCATAAATTTCTTTATCAATAATAACCGCTTGTTCAGAGGCACAGACCATACCGTTGTCAAACGATTTAGACATGACGATATCGTGTGCAGCTTGGCGAATGTTAGCTGATTTTTCAACATAAGCTGGAACGTTCCCGGCACCTACCCCAAGAGCTGGTTTACCACAAGAGTACGCCGCTTTAACCATGGCATTACCACCTGTTGCAAGGATTGTTGCAATACCTTCGTGGTTCATAAGGGCACTAGTTGCTTCCATAGATGGTTCAGTGATCCACTGTACACAGTTTTCAGGAGCTCCTGCTTTAATCGCAGCATCACGAACAATTTGAGCTGCGTGAGCTGATGATTCTTGAGCTGATGGGTGGAAGGCAAAGACGATTGGATTACGTGTCTTCAATGAAATCAATGCCTTAAAGATTGCTGTCGAGGTAGGGTTAGTTGTTGGAGTGATACCACAAACAACACCAACTGGTTCAGCAATAAGAGTTAAACCTGTTACATCGTCTTCTTCGATAACGCCAACTGTCTTAGTGTGGCGCATGTTGTTTACTACGTGTTCACAAGCAAACAAGTTCTTAGTTGCTTTATCTTCAAATACACCACGTCCTGTTTCTTCAAAGGCATGTAAAGCCAATTCTCCGTGGGCATCCAAAGCTGCTACTGATGCTTTGGCAACGATGTAATCGACCTGTTCTTGGTCGAGTTTACGCATTTCCTCAAGAGCAACTAAAGCTTTTTGCACCAAGCCATCGACATGCTTTTCAGCAGCGAGTTTCTTTTCCTCTGGTGTCACAGTTTTTTTATCAGCCATATTTTCCTCCATAGCTTTCAAGGATCGATATCCTTTGTTAATTTTTTCACAAGCTTATTATAACGCATTATTTCAACTTTGTAAACAGTTTCATAAACATTTCACAAAGAATTTTTTATTGTTTGTGAATTTTTTATCATTTTCTTTACTTATCAAGTTTTTCCGTTAGAGTTTGTGAAATCAATTTCAAATATTTTTTATTTCACAAGCTTGATTGGAAGAGGAGCTTGGAAAGAGATAGATTTTCTAGTAAGCGCTTACTTTTAGATGCTAACAATACCTCCTTTGATAAGGAGGCTTTATTTTTGTTGAAAAACGCCTTGTTTAAAAGTCCCTTCATAAACAACTTCTTGTTCTGTTGTTAGTTTCCCTTTTCCTTCAGCCTGACCATTTACAAAATCACCTTCGTAGGTCCAGCCTTCTTTAGATTGAAAGGTACCTTTTCCGTTGAAGGCTCCATTGTTGAAACCACCAGTATACTGGTCTCCATTTTGGAAGGTAATGGTACCTTGTCCATTCATTTTACCACGTACAAGACTGCCATCGTAAACAATGGTTCCATTATCAAGCTTTAGAACACCTTTTCCGGGAATATTTAGAAAAAAGACGAGCACAGCACAAAAAACAATCGTAACTACTGCCAAAAGCTCTAAACGTTGACGAGTCAGATAGACACGATACTTTTCGTAAAAATTCTTAAGATTTTCCATCTTCACTCTCCTTCTCTAAACGTTCTAACCATGCTTGACAACCCTCTTGAACACGCTGATAGGTTTCCTCAAAATCTCCTGTATACCAAGGATCTGGAACACTTTCAGATGCGAATGAGTAAATCTTATCTTTACAGTCTGCTGGACACATCTGACGTAAGTCAGAAACATTTGAAGCATCCATACCGATAATATAATCAAAGGCTTCAAAATCTTCCTTACTAATCTGAAGCGATGTCTTGCCTTTATCATAAGGAATCTGATACTGTTGAAAAATCCCTTGAGTTCCCTTATGAATCGGATTGCCATGTTCCCAAGAAGAAGTCGCTCGACTTTGGATTTCATAATTATCTGTCATTGATTTCATAACAAACTCAGCCATAGGACTACGGCAAATATTCCCCAGACAGACAAAGACTAGTTTTTTCATCCCATTTCCTTTCTTTTATAGAAAAACGGGAGTTAGTAATCCCGTCTTATTTTTCAATTGCGCCTTCTAGTGAAGCTGTTTCTTTCGGCGGTAATACGGTCTTGATAGCAGCTAGTTCAAAAGTCAAGTAAACTCCATCTACATCAAGAACAATCGTTCTCTTCTCAGTATCTACTTCATCGACTGTTCCGTAAAGTCCACCGATTGTAATCACTTCATAGCCTTTTTGTAGTTTATTTAAGCTTTCCATACGTTTTTGTGCTTGTTTCTTTTGAGAGCGTTGCATAAAGAACATCAAGGCAAACATCGCTACAAGCATAATTAAAAATGTATAATTTGGATTCATTTTCTTCTCCTTTGTCTTTTACATAGGACTACTATATCAAATTTCAGCTACTTTTACAAGATTGTACCTTGCTTTTCTAGTAAGAAAAACCAGAGCTTGCGCCCTGATTTTTAGGATTATTTCAAGTTTTGAACGACTTTTACAAGATTTTCAACAGTAAAGCCATATTCTGCCAATACTTTTGGTGCTGGAGCAGAGGCTCCGAAGGTATCAATACCTAGAACGGCACCATCTAGTCCAACATATTTGTACCAGTTTTGAGTTGCACCCATTTCGACTGCGACACGACGACGAACTGCATTTGGAAGAATTTCTTCCTTGTATGCTGCATCTTGTTTATCAAAGACATCTGTAGATGGCATACTGACTACGCGGACTTTTGCACCTTGACTAGCCAATTCTTTGGCAGCTGAGACAGCAAGATTAACCTCTGAACCTGTCGCAATCAAGATGGTATCAAAGTCTGCTGCATTTTCATAGACAACATAAGCACCTTTTGCAACCTTGTCGAAGTCTGTTCCTTCTTCAACAGTCAAGTTTTGACGTGTCAATACAAGGGCAGTTGGTGTTTTTTCGCTTGTCACTGCAAGGTACCAAGCTGCTTGCGTTTCACGCGCATCTGCTGGACGGAAAACATTCAGATTTGGCATGGCACGAAGACCTGCTAAATGCTCAACTGGTTCGTGAGTCGGACCGTCTTCCCCAACCGCAATAGAATCGTGGGTAAAGACATAAGTCACAGGAAGTCCTTGTAAGGCTGACAAGCGAACAGCTGCCTTCACATAGTCAGAGAAGACGAAGAAAGTTCCACCGTATACACGAAGTCCACCGTGAAGGGCCATCCCGTTCAAGATAGTTCCCATGGCAAATTCACGAACACCAAACTGAATGTTACGGTTCAAGCGATTGGTATCATCTTGAAGTCCATCAGTCTTGATATAAGTCATGTTTGAGTGAGCTAGGTCAGCTGATCCACCTAAGAAGGTTGGTAACTTAGCTGCCACAACGTTCAAAGCATCCTGACTCGAGTTACGAGTTGCTTGAGAGAAGCCATTTTCTAAGGCTGGGAAGTCTGCTGGAGTCACTTCAACTGGATCGCGCCCTTCGATAATTGCTTCCAAGTCTGCAGCCAATTCTGGATGCGCTTCTTTGTAATCTGCGACTAGTTTTGCCCATGCTTCATAAGCTGATGCACCACGGTCTGCAACATGTTCTTTGAAATCAGCATATACTTGTTCTGGGATTTCAAATGGTTCGTAGTCCCAACCAAGGGCTTGACGAGTTGCTGCAGTTTCATCTGCTCCAAGAGGAGCACCGTGTACGGCATTAGTTCCTTGTTTGTTTGGAGAACCGTATCCAATAACAGTCTTCACTTCAATCAAAGATGGTTTGCCTGAAGCTTTAGCTGTTTCGATAGCTGCATGGATTGCTTCCAAGTCTGTTCCATCTTCAACCAAGGCAGTATGCCAACCGTAGGCATTGTAACGGTCACGAACACTTTCTGTAAAGGAATCTTTTGTCTCACCATCCAAGTTGATGTCATTTGAATCATAAAGAACAACCAACTTGTCTAGTTTTTGCAAACCTGCGTATGAAGCTGCCTCGCTTGAGACACCTTCCATCAAGTCTCCATCTCCACAGATAACGTAAGTATAGTGGTCAAAGATATTGTAGCCTTCACGGTTATACTTAGCTGCCAAGAAACGTTCTGCCTGGGCAAAACCAGTGGCAGTTGAAATACCTTGCCCTAGAGGACCTGTTGTAGCATCAATCCCTGCTGTATGACCAAATTCTGGGTGACCTGGTGTTTTTGAACCCCACTGACGGAAGCTCTTAATCTCATCCATGCTGACATCTTCAAAACCAGAAAGGTGAAGAAGGGCATAAAGAAGCATTGAACCATGACCTGCTGAAAGAATAAAGCGGTCGCGGTTGATCCAGTTTGGTTTAGCTGGATTGATACGAAGTTGTTTTGTAAAGAGGCTGTAAGCCATCGGAGCCGCTCCCATAACCACACCTGGGTGACCTGAGTTGGCTTTATTAATGGCGTCAATACCTAGGAAACGAATTGCATTAACAGATAGATTTGACATAGAATTTCCTTTCTATTTGAGGTGATTATTGTATCACACATTCTATTTTACTATTATATGAAAATTATCCGTATCATGCAACATACGGATAACCTCCAAAGAATATTTTTATATTATAGCAAAGCTTTAAATTGAATGTTAGAGTCTTGTTCAAAACAATCATCAAAACCACGTGGATGATGGTATTCTACTAAGTGTTGATCTTGAGGATAAGTGTACTTACCGCCGACTTCCCAGATAAATGGATGGAAATCGTATTGCAAGCGATCTTTTCTCATTTTCCAAAGTTCTAGAATCTCATTAGTGGAAGCCATGAAGTTAGACCAGATATCATAGTGAACTGGGATAATGACTTTGGTACGCAGATTTTCTGCCATACGAAGAAGGTCGATAGATGTCATTTTATCTTGGATACCTACCGGATTTTCACCATAGTTATTCAAAGCAACATCAATTTTAAAGTCTTTACCATGTTTTGCAAAATAGTTTGAGAAGTGAGAATCTGCACCATGATAGATGGTTCCACCTGGTGTTTCAAAGATATAGTTAACAGCCTTTTGAGCCATTTCTTCATCTGTAACTGCTAAGCCAGCAAGTTCGCCACCTGTTTCGTCAGCCCCATTTACTGGTAGAGTTACCAAGCAAGTACGGTCGAATGATTCTACTGCATGAATCTTCATATCTTTTAATTCGATAGTGTCACCTGGTTTAACAACGATGATACGTTCTTTTGGAACACCCCATCCTTCCCAGATTCGTCCACAGTGGTAAGGACCGATAAACTTAACATGCTCTAACTTAGGATTGTTGAGAATTGCTGCAGCTGTGTATGGGTCGATATGATCACTATGGAAGTGTGAAACTAAGTAATAGTCTAGTTCGTTGATAGCAAATGGATCGATAACCATTGGCTGAACACGCAAGTTTGGTTGCAACTTACGAACACCTGCCATATTTGCCATTTGGTGCCCACGAACCATATCTTTTACTTTTTTGGTTGATTTTCCACGGTTTGACCAAAGGTCCATGACAACGTTAGCACCACCTGGTGTCTTAATCCAAGTACCACAGTTGCCTAGCCACCACATGGCAAAGTTGCCTTCAGGTACGACTTCTTCTTCGATTTCTTCGTTCAACCATGTTCCCCACTCTGGGAAAGTAGCTAAAATCCATGACTCTCTTGTAATTTCTTTGACGTTTGGCATATGTTGCCTCCTTTGGATATAATTGTTATCTTTGAGATTAGTATACCACCCTTCAAAACACTAAAAAAGACCAAGAAAAACACAGGTTTGTGTTCATCATTGGACTGTCCTTCAAATATCTTCCAAAAAAGCTTGAACTACTATTTCTTGATTTATAAGTGTTTGAACCTCTTCTTGGAACTTACTAGCCAACTTGCTGTCTACAATATAAGACGAAATAAGACTAGAAAGATTTTCACTGAAACTTTTGCTCTCATTACGAAATATATTGTGTTTAAGATAGTCTAGCATTTTCAAAATATCTTCTGCTTCAAGGATAGGATTAACCCTTAAAGTCGGAAATCTGCTATCCAAATCATCATTAGTTGTAATCACTACATCAACTTGTGCAATATCTTCCACACTCTTAAATTGTTCTGTTGTAAATACAGTGCCAATCTGCTCATTTGGAAAATAAAGTTTGCATTGTTTCAGCAAAAGTCTCGAAACCGCAACACCTTCATCACAAACGAGATAAACTTTTTTCATATTTTTTTGAGACGATGGTGTATACTTTAAAAATCCTCCAATATGAATCGTCAAATAGGCAATATCATCGTCTGTTAGCCGAATAAACCATGCTCCTTCTAAAATTTCCGCAGATTTTCTAGTGACTAAAAATAATTCTCCATACTTGGATCGAATTTGTTTTGTTAGAGGATTTTTAGAAAAAATACCGTAAGTCTTTCTAAATAACAAGGCTTTACAGTGGATCATCAAATTTCTTAACAAATCATCCTTGTTCTCAATCTCCATTCGGATTTGTGATTCAAAATACCAGATGAATTCTTCTAAAGCAAGTTTTAACTGCCGAAAATCATCACTTTCTGCATGAATATCCAAATCTTTACGATAGGAGAGGAGAAGAACAGCTACAAGAGAAACTTCAAGTTCTGACAAAGAAATTTCAAACTTTTGAAACAACCGTTCTCCTAATTTCTTAGACACCTGATACTCTATTCTTTTTCTTATTAAAGAAAATTCTTTCTCTATATCCTGATGTCTTTCTTGATACTGTTCAACATTATGACAGCTTAACAGCAAATAAGGTAGAACCTGCAACATAAAAGTTACTTCATGATGATTTATTTTCTTCCCTAAATCTTGTTCAACTAAAGGAACCTGTTCCTTAAAAAATTGGTTCATTTCAACAGAAAGCAAACACTCACCATCTAACCTCTCTTTCATCTTATCTTCTAAAATAGATACAAAAGTGGCATTTTCTTCCATAAAAATATGATATAGAAGCGATTGAAGATACTGAATTTTATTAAGAGGGTGGGCATGAAGATGGTATCCCTGTGACTTGCTCACTTGCAAGGTCACCTGATATTGTTCCAAAGTTAGTTGATAACGAATACTATTCAAATCATTGAGAACAGTATTCCTAGACACCTCTGTTAACTCCATCAATTTTTCAATCGTAATACGTTCTTTAGAAATACCTATCCATAGTAACATTATCATCATACGTTCATGCGCACTCATGATATAATCGTACGAATCTACTTCTGATAATAGTTCACAACAAGCATCTCTCTGCTCTTCCGTTAAGTGAATACCAATTCGTGGAATACTAATGATGTGAAGCGCCTCGTCACCCAAAGCAGCATTGATTTTGTCAATGTGATAATAAATTTTCCTTCTTGACTCTTTCAAATCTTTCGAAATCGCCATAATCGTTTTGGACGTTTCTTGATCCATCAAATATTGAAGTAAATCACAACTTGCCTTATCCAGTACCATATTTCATACTCCTCTATCAATCAACTGCCTTGAAAACAACTTTATAATAGTATCACATTCACTAACGCATTTCAATTATCAACAGTAGTCTCTTAATAACGAATACTTACAATTACAAAAGCGAGGCTTGGATCGAAAGGTCCTAGCCTCTTTTCAATTCAATTTCTTATTTCTTTTGACCGTAATAAGCATTTGGTCCATGCTTACGTTGGTAGTGTTTTTCTAGAATGTACTGAGGAGCAGGTTCAACTCTTGGATTGATTTGTTCTGTAAAGCGATTCATCCTTGATACTTCCTCTAGTACGACAGAGTGATAAACAGCATTCTCTGGATTTTTTCCCCAGGTGAATGGACCGTGATTGCGTACAACAATACCTGGTACTTCAACAGGATTGAGACCACGACGCTCAAATTCTTCTACGATAACCAAGCCAGTATCTTTTTCATAGGCTACTTCTACTTCATCTTTGGTCAAACTACGAGCGCAAGGGATTGAACCGTAGAAATAATCTGCATGGGTTGTTCCATAGAAAGGAATATCACGTCCAGCCTGTGCCCAACCAACTGCTTCTGTCGAATGGGTGTGTACCACACTACCAATCTCTTGCCATGCCTTATATAACTGCACATGAGTTGGGAGGTCAGAAGATGGTCTTAAATCTCCTTCTAGAACTTGGCCATCCAAGTCCGTCACCACCATGTTTTCAGGTGTCAATTCGTCATAATCTACGCCTGATGGTTTAATAACAATGACACCTAGTTCGCGATTGACTTCCGATACATTTCCCCAGGTAAATTTAACAAGTCCATGTTTTGGTAATGATTGATTGGCATTACAGACTCGTTTACGCATATCGTTTATTACTTGATTCATCTTACATCAAACCTGCTTTCTTAATTAGTGGATAGAGAAAAGCTTGCGCCTCTTGAATGGCTGCGCGTGTTTCTTCTACAGTTTCACAATTTTCAGACCACATTTCGATTAGGAAAGGTCCATTATAATTGGTTTGCTTTAAAATATCGAAAGCTTCTTCCCATTTGACACAACCTTGCCCAAAAGGTACATCTCGGAACTGCCCCTTTGAACTTTCTGTCACTGCATAAGTATCCTTGAGATGGAGAGCTGTGATAGCATGGTGACCTAGATAGAACTCACTATAGACATCATTATGCCATGCAGACACATTCCCAATATCTGGATATACAAAAAGGTAGGGAGAGTCAACATCCTTTTCTACAGCCAAGTATTTTTCGATACTATTGATAAAAGGATCATCCATAATTTCAATAGCAAGTACCACCTGAGCCTCTTCAGCCCAGTCACAAGCTTTTCTCAAATTTTTGATAAAACGTTGGCGTGTCTGGGGTGACTTTTCCTCATAATAAACGTCGTAACCAGCTAATTGAATAGTACGAACTCCCAAGTCTTGGGCTAATTCAATACATTTTTTCATGAGTTCTAGAGATTTTTCCTCTAGAACTGGATCATTTGATCCCAATGGGTAGCGACGATGGCCTGAAAAACAGATAGAAGGAATACGAACACCAGTTTTATAGATTGCTTTGACAACTTCCAAACGCTCGTCCTTGCTCCAGTCCAGTCTTGCTAAACGCTCGTCACGTTCATCAATAGACATCTCGACAAAATCAAAGCCTAACTCCTTGGCAAAATTTAAACGTTCTAGCCAAGTAAAGTGTGTCGGGGTTGCCTTTTCATAAATTCCAATTGGACGTGCCATGGTTTACCCCCAAATTCGTCTGATTTCATCCTTGAAGGCACGCGCTGCTCCTGCTGGATCTGCAGCCTCTGTAATTCCGCGACCTGCGATAAAGGTAAAGACATCAACGCCTTCAAATAGTTTGAGAGTATCTACATCTAGACCACCTGTTACAGACACACGGAAGCCCATGTCGATAAGTTTTTTAACCTTATTAAGGTCTTTTTCACCCCAAGTCTCACCAGCAAGAAGTGCATCACGAGATTGGTGATAAATAGCTTGTGAGATACCAGCATCTAGCCAAAGCTGAGCTTGTTCAAAAGTCCAATCGCCATAAAGTTCAATCTGGATTTCGCCTCGGTCTCCACGTTCAGCCATGATAGCCTTTAGAGCCGCTTCCATAGTAGGGATAGTTGCACAACAGATACAAGTCATCCAATCGGCACCACGAACGGCATTATTTTTGGCAACTGTTCCACCAGCATCGGCACATTTTGTGTCTGCCACAATAATCTTATCTGGAAAAAGGCTTCGCAAGACTTCAACCAGTTCACTTCCAACTTGTAATAAGCAAACAGTTCCAGCTTCGATAATATCTACTTCCTGACCAACAGAAACAGCTGCTTTAATCGCTCCTTGCAAGTCTGAATGATCTAATGCAACTTGTAAATTAGGTATTCTTTTTGTCATCTCTTTATTCCTCTTTCTAACTTTCCAAATCCAATCCCTCGAGATAAGGGCTATCCTTAGATTCTTCAATCATCGTCAAGACATCTTCCTTAGTCTGGCAAACCTGTAAACGTGCGATAGAATCTTCTAATTCAAACAAGGCAATAATCTGTGGAATGGCTACACTTGTGTGAATTTTTGAGCTTGTTGCTGCTAGTGCCAACAAAACTGAAACTTCTTTCCCATCTGAAAATACAACAGGATTTTGTAAGGTGATCAATGAAAAGGCATCTCTTTGCACTCCAGCTTCAGGTCTAGCATGGGGCATAGCCATACCTGGCATTAAGATATAGTATGGGCCATACTCTTCAGTCGATTCAATGATAGCATCGTAATACTCTGGCAAAATTGCTCCACTTTCAATCAAGGGATCTACTGCTACCTTGACTGCTTCTTTCCAGTCTTTAGCTTCTAAACCTAGTCGGATCGAGTCATTGTCAATTAAAGCTTGTTTTAAATTCATATCTGCCTCCTTTATTTAAAGAGGGAGAAGGACAGAAACGATGACTCTCAGTTTCTATCCAGCCCCCTCCAACCTTTTACTGTAGTGCTTGACTGAGTTTTTCAGTGATTTCTTTATCATCCATCAAGTTGTCAAGCCCAATTAACTTCCCATTAGTTCGCCCTTCCAATTCTTGGATCAAATGAAGAGAAGCGATTACGATGTCATATCCTGCTGCTAAACCTTTAGCTTCACCGACACTGCATGAATTGACTGTAAAATCTGTTTGATTAAGCTTACGGAGAGCATTTTCAACCTTCATCTTGATAACCATTGATGAACCCATTCCATTTCCGCACGCTGCTAATACTTTAACCATTTTATTTCTCCTTTTCTAGATACTAAGCTTCTTCTTGAACTGCACCGTTGTAATATTTCTCTTTATCTTTTGCTTTGGCAAATTGAAGTTGAGGAATAACAAGCAAGAAGAGACACACAAGTACATAACCAACAATACCAAGGTATTTGAAGATATATCCAAATCCAAGCCATGGGAATTCAAAGTCGATATTTCCATGGTAACCACCATAAGATGCTAAATCAAGAAGAGCTACACAGAGAGCTCCTAAAGCAACTTGGAGAACACCTGAGATGAAGGATAGGATAACAGCCGCTTTCCATCCACCGCGTTTATCAGCGTAGACCGCAATGGCTGCATTGTCAAAGAACACTGGTACAAATCCTGTAATAATAAGAATCGGATTTTTAAAGACGATGAGCAAGACAATTGTGATCAATTGACCAATCAAACCAAAGGCAAATCCTGACAAGACAGCGTTTGGAGAACCAAATCCATAAGAAGCTGCAACGTCAACCGCTGGGAATGAGCCTGGCAACAATTTGTTTGAAATACCTTGGAAGGCGTTTGTCAACTCAGATACGAACATGCGGACACCTTGCATCAAAACGAACAAGTAAACTGAGAAGGTAAAGGCTGTTTGAATAATGTACATAAAGAAATCTTGTTTAGCAGGATTGAATAGAGTTCCTGAAGTGATGACTTCTTTATTAGACATAATGTCTGGACCCAAGATTAAAAGAATGGCTCCGAAGAATACGAGCATCAAGGTAGCAGATGCAACAACTGTATCGTGGAAGATTGAGAGGAACTTAGGTAATTTAAGATTGTCTAAACTTTCTTCTTTCTTACCAAAGCGTCCTGCTACTTTATCTACAAACCAGATTGCAAATTGCTGTTGGTGACCAATCGCAAATCCGCCACCACCAGTCAAGCGTTGAGTTGCCTCAACAGTCATATTTGAACTAACTGCCCAGTAAAGTCCACAGATGATACCAATCGCTGCTGTACCGTAAGCATTGCGCAATTGTGGTACTAAGAATAGAACCATAAGAGATACTGTTGCAGCTTGTTGTACCATGATGTGACCAGTAATAAAGAGGGTTCTTACCTTCGTGATCTTGCGAAGAGCTACGAGCAAGATATTTATTCCGAAACCAATCAATAGAGCTGTAGTTGCAGTTCCAACAAAATCTGGAAACTCTGCTGCAATTTTGTTGTTTGCTGCAGCAAGTCCAAAGTAAGGGTCGATAACCGCTGCACCAATTTGGAATTTGTAGTTAAGGGCTGCTAAGATCGGACGGAAGGTTGTAACCAAACCACCTGCACCCACATTGAGCAACATATACCCTACTGTTGCTTTAACAAACCCTGAGAAAACGTCGTGGGCAGGTTTTTTCAAAAGTGCGTATCCTATCAACACCAATAAACCTACGAAAAATGCGGGATTCTGCAAAATATTGCTAGAAAACCAATTTAGAACACTTGAAATGACTTCCATAATTGTTCTCCTTTTGAATTGTTTTTGTAGGTTTATTATATAATTTGAAAGCGGAAACAAAAAGACCAAGAATTACACAGCGGACTGTTCACTCTTGGACTGTATGATTTATGATATTTTACGGATTATCTAATTTTCTTGTAGCTAAATAATAGGGAAGAATTTTAGCATAAGATTTCAATAGACCTTCTACGATTTCTTCTTCAGATAAATTTGCAGTCACAGGAACATCTGCCTTCACTAAAACTTTTCGGATTTCTTGACTGCTTACCTTCTCACGCAAAGTACGACAATTTTCTTCGTTCGCCTCCCACCGTTGACTTTGACCGTCAGAGTATGCTAGATAATAAATCCCTTCAACGGTTGGAATTTCTAAAACTTTGGCCTGCTTGCCTAGGGTTTGCTCATCCTTCTTACGCTCGATGAAACTGACTTCTAGTGAGACTCCAAAATCAGACGGATTCCCGTACAAACGTAAGGCTAGCATAGGCTCTGTCACTTGTCCGTCTCTCTGTAGATAGACCCAGAAATGTGGTCGTAAACGTTGCGCCTGATTCATCCACTGGCTAGTCTGTTGGAGTTGCCATTCTGGATGGCTTGCTTGAAAGGCTTTGGCTAACTCTGTAAAAGCCTTTCTGGCCTCTTGACCTTTGTGGCGAAATGCCATCATTTTCTCTCGTTCTTCTCCCGCCTTATCAGGATTACGGTACTGTAAACCTGCAAAGTCTAGATAGTCTCTTATCTTATTCAACATTAATTTAATCTCCTCCAGCTAGCAAAAAATCAGGATAACCCTGATTTTACTTATTCTGTATCTACGACAACATAACGATTTGGCTCATCACCTTCAGAGTAACTGGTCACGCCATCCATACGTGAAATAATACGATGAATAATCTTGCGTTCACTATTTGACATAGGATCTGTTTGATGACTACGTCCTTCTTCTAAAACACGAGTCGCCAATTTTTGAGCATAGGTCTGCAAGACTTCTGCACGATGTTCAACATAATCATTGACATTAATAGTAATGTAGAAGGTTCTTGCATAGCGGTTGTAAAGATAATTTTGAGCCAATAGTTGTAAGGCCTTCAAAACTTTACCATGGTAACCGATAATACGACCTGGCTCATTGGTATCAATTTGTAAATTGATGCTACGACGGTTATAATCATTTGAAATCGTCGCCTCAACATCCATATCATCAATGATTGTTTGGACATAAGTCGTTACTTCCGTAGCTACTTGTTCAATGTCAAAGCTCGGTTCCACTTTTAAGCCCAAATCTTCTAATTCTTGACTTTCAGTTTGTTCAGCTCGACTCTCAACAATAGGAGTTTCTACTTCTTCCCCGAAACCAGCTTCTTCAAGCTGTAATTCATTTAAAATCTCAATATGCCCAGTTTCTTCTAAAATGGTGTTAGCATGTTTTTCATTTTTCAAAATTTCAGCCTTAACTTCATCAGAAACCCCTTGGCCTTCTTCTTCAATCTTTTTAATTGCTTCTACAACATGCCCTAAATCAACAGTCGCTTGACTGACTGTTTTGACTGGTTCATTTTGTTCGTTAATTTCTTTAGGAACACCCTTTACAGCCTGCTGATTAGCTTTAATGACCGTTGTTTCACTAATAGCTTCAATATCAACTTGAGCTGGTTTTTTACCAAATAAACCAAGAAAGCCATTTTTTTCACGAGAAATGACTTTGATGTGAGCCTTCAGTCTTGGGATATCTAATTCTTTCAATCCTTTCTGGATTGCTTCTTCAACAGTTGAACCTGTAAATACTACCATTACCAGATTCCTCCTTATTATTTCGTTTTCTGAGCCTTTTTCTTGGCTTTTCTTTTTCTATTTTCCAAATCTTTCTGTGCCTGAACTACCGCCTCGCGCTCTGCGATAATCTTGAATGGATTGTTCAAGAAATAGGTTTGCAAGACTTGATAAGCATTGGACACTGTCCAGTATAGGGCGACTCCACCTGGTGCATAAACTGCAAAGATAAAGATCAAGACTGGAATCCCATACATCATCGCAGTCGTAGCGCCATTACGCTCAGACAAGGCTTTGTTGGACAACCAAGTACTTAAAAAGGTAAATACAGCTGCTAAAATCGGAAGAACAAGGGTTGTATCCACACCACCAAGGTTAATCCATAAGAAATGACCTGTCTTTAAAAAGTCAACTCTTGATAGAGCTTGGAACAAGGCCAAGATAACCGGCATCTGAATCAAAATCGGCCAAAGAGAATCTGACTGTCTGACACCCATTTCTTTAAAGACTTTACGCATTTCTTGCTCTAGCTTGGTTCTACTTTCCATATCTCGACCTGGATATTGTTCTCGAAGCGCCTTAATACGTGGTTGAGCTTCCTGCATTTTTCTGGAAGCCACCATTTGCACTTGAAAGACTGGCAAAAGCAGTGTACGAATCAAGACCGTAAAGAGGATAATCCCCACTCCGATACTGATATCAAATGATAAAAAGCGAATGATTTCAGCAAAGAAGTAAACAAATTTACTCCAAAAATCAGCCGAATCGGCTGTAATATCGCTAGTTGCCCCATTTGTTGCACAGGCTGTCATGATCAATAGGGACAGTCCTAGCAAACTAGTCAACTGTAGTTTCTTTTTCACTCCCATTTCCTTCCTGGTAAATCTTTGATAATTTTAATACGTGGAGTAGATTTTTCTCCATCTCTGCGTATCCCAAGGTTTCGACCCCTTTTCGAGCAATGACAACAAAGTCGACATCTTCTACCAGACTCCCTTTGGCATTCTGGATAATATGACGAATCCGTCTCTTAATTTGATTTCTAGTGACGGCATTCCCCAGTTTTTTGCTAACTGATAGACCTACTCGAAAATGGTTTTTCTGATTTTCTAGTTGGTAGACAACAAACTTGCGATTGGCAAAACTTGTCCCCTCCTTGAAAATCGCCTTAAAATCTTTCTCTCTTTTTACACGAAAGTTTTTCTTCAAAACTCAACTCCATCTATTAAATTACTACTATTATACCATATTTTTCAAAAAAGCCAATCATAGCAAGGTTTTGGACAATTTCACCATAAAAAGAAGCTGGAAAAATCTCTTTCCCAACTCCTTGTACGGAATATTTTTTCTGATTTTAGTTATTTTTTTAAGCGTTCAACGTCACGGGCAATGACTAATTCTTCATCAGTTGGAATAACCAATACACGGATCTTCGCTGCCTCTGTTGAGATGTCTCCTGTCACGCCAAAGACGTTCTTTTCTGGATCAACATCACAGCCAAACCAAGAGATACCTGAGATAACATCTTCACGTACGTTTGCAGCATTTTCACCGATACCTGCAGTAAAGATAATAGCATCTGCTCCATTTAGGACCGCAAGGTATTGACCGATATGTTTTTGAATGCGATCAACATACATTTCATAGGCTAAAGTGGCATCGTGATCCCCTTCTTCCATAGCAGCAATCACATCTCGCATATCACTAGATTTGCCTGAAACACCCATAAGGCCTGATTCACGATTAAGGACTCGACTAATATCTTCAGGCGTGTTAAAGTCCTCTGTATATTGCATTAAGTAAGGAATGATAGCTGGGTCAATATCCCCTGTACGAGTTCCCATCATCACACCACCAAGTGGAGTGAAGCCCATTGAAGTATCGACAGATTGACCACCCTTAACAGCTGTAATAGAAGCACCATTACCGATGTGGCAAGTAATCAATTTTAAGTCTTCTAATGGACGGCCCAAGAGTTTTGCTGCTTCTCCTGCTACAAACTGGTGACTTGTACCGTGGGCACCATATTTACGAACCTTGTTTTCTGTGTAATATTTTGTTGGTAGAGGATAGCGATAAGCTTTCTCTGGCATAGTTGTGTGGAATGAAGTATCAAAAACAACTACACTGGTAATGTCTGGCAACAATTCCTTGAAGGCACGAACACCTGCCGCATTGGCTGGATTGTGGAGAGGAGCCAACAAGCTCAACTCTTCAACTTTTTCTAAAACATCTCCCTCAACAACTGTTGATTCTTTGAAATATTCTCCACCGGCAACAACACGGTGGCCAACACCTGTAATCTCGTCATAAGCCTTGATAATATCGAAACGAATCAAGTCATCCAATAAGATTTTTACAGCTTGTGTATGATTTTCGATATCCAAAATTTGTTGTTCAGAACGACCATCAAATTTTACAGTTGAAATTGAATCTTTCAAACCGATACGTTCAATCAAACCTTTCGCCAATACTTTTTCTTCTGGCATTAAGTATAATTGCCATTTCAAACTTGAACTTCCCGCATTGATTGCAATTGTTTTTGTCATAACAAGACTCCTCTTTTAAGCGTTTTCATCTATTATAACAAAATCTATTTTATATTTCAGTACCTTGAGTCCATTTTTGAAAATTTTCTTTAAATTTCATTAAAACACTTGCATCTTGCAAGCTAGCAAGCGGATAAACAAAAGGATCTACTGCTGTTTCACTTTTCTTCTGTAAGATAAAAATCGTCTTGGATTGTTTAGCACTGGCAAAAAGATTTTCAGGCAGACTGATCATGGCAACCAGACTCGCTTCCTCTTTCAACCACCCTTTCAACAAATCACTCTGAGGACTGGTCAACAAATCACTCGGAGAGAGAAAAATAGCGTATCCATCTGACTTGAGATACTTAAGGCCTTGTTCCATGAGCAAGTGATGGGCGTAAGTATGTTCTTGGCTAGAAGCAACTTGATGACGCGACGCAACAGCGTCATCAGGATAATAGCCGACAGGCAAGTCGCTGATGACCACATCGCTTTCTTTGAGCATTTGTGGACGAACGGCATCTCCTTGGACAAAGCCAGCCTGCAAACCAATCACATCTGCCATGCTTGCTGCCAAATCAATCAGCAAATCATCCACTTCCATTCCCAAATAATCCACCTTTTTATCAAGCGAGGTCAAGAAAGTAGCACCCAGAATTCCCATCCCAGAACCCATTTCGAGGATCGTAATCTCCTCCTCTTTAAACAACTCTTCCACAATAAACACCAAAAGTAAAGCAATGGCATCTGGTGTAAACTGGTGATTGGCCTGTAGGGGCTCTGTCTGCCCAGCCTTCATCAAGAGAAACTGGTAGGTCTTGAGCCATTCTTCTTTGCGAAGCGCTAAGCGTTTAAGGGCTTGATTGTTCTCGTTGACCTGTTTTAGCTCCGTCTCACCATCCAGATAGATGCTGTTTTGCTCCACCAAGGCGTCATAAAAGTTGGTCGCCAAATCACTTTGGATGACTTGGACATTCTCTAGTAAATACGTATAAGCTTGTTCAATTTTTTCAAAATCCATATTCCTATCTTATCAAATTTCCCTTCTTTTTTCCATCCTTATAGAAAAATCACTCCCTGACTAGGCGAGTGATTTTTGGGCTACTGTTAAAAAGAGTTCTGAGTACTTTCCTTGAAACAGGTCTTCAGCGCTATAGAGGATCTGACCATGCACAGATGAAAAACCAAACTGGGCTAGCTTGTTTTCCAGTTCAACCAATTCAAATCCATGATGGTTAGCTTCTGTCTTGGTAAAATCAGCAATGAGGAGTTGTCCATCTTCCTTCAAATGTTGATGAAACAGTGAGAGAGCCGCATCTAAACCAGGCATATGATGAAGAACACGACAAACAACAATGAGATCAAACTCTTTCTCTAAGGGTTTTTTCAGTAAATCTTGCTCCAAAAACTGGATATTCTTGATATCTTGCTGCTCCGCTTTCAAACGAGCTTGCTCCAGCATTTTCTCCGAAATATCCACCAATGTTACAGACTTGGCCTGCTTGGCTAGGGGCAAGGTTAACAGACCCGTCCCTCCACCGAAATCCAAAATTTCTTTGTCTGATAGAAGATCAATCTGTTTCTCGACTGCTTGACAAACCAAGTTTGCAAGGAAGATATTTTTAGGGGAATCGAAAGTTTCTGCTTTGTGGTTAAAATCATGTTTCATATTTTTAGTTTAGCACAAAGTAGCTTGATTGGCTAGGAATTCTCTTTCTTTTCAACCTTCTCTTCTGATTTTTCCTTCTCTGCTTGATTACTTGAATCAGTCACTACTTTTTCCTTTTTATCCGTTTTCTCTTCTTTGATTTTGACGGAAGGAAAGATGAACTCATATTGGCTCTTAGGCGTACGAACCCTTGTCACCAAGCTTGTTTTCTTATTTTGATAACTCACCTGACCCAGATTAAAGGCCTGTTCCCCACTTTCTTGCTCAACCTTATCTTTCGTTCGTTTGGCCATAGCAAAAGCAACCAACTTTTCTTTATTTAAAGCATAGTCTTGATAGTGGGCGACTTGTCGGTTCAAGTAAAATTGTAACAAAAGACTAAAGATGGCTGCTATGGTTACCGCATAGAGAAGGACTCCTGCCTTAACTTTTTTCTTTTTCCACACGATAGATGAACTCCCTTTCTAAGCCTTTTTGGAATTGAAAACGAAAGCGAACCAACTGATTCTCCTCTGTAATCTGTGCAGATTTGAGTCCATAAACCATAGGCTGATAACCTCGTCCACTGGCATCAGTTTTCCGAAAATCATCCGATTTTAACTTACCAATAGAGATATCCTTGCCATCCTGCTTCATATAAATGCGATTACCTTCTACTTTTTCGAACTGCGAACGGTCTAATTCTGCCTCCAACTGGTCCACAAACAGGAGCCACTCCTTTTGCTCGCTTTGCTGCTGGTAGCGAACTTCTGAAATGAGGAGCTGACTCATGGCTTGAAAGAGGAGTAGGCTCCCACTGATAACAATAAGGGCAATCAGGGATTCCAACAAGGTGAAAGCCTTGACCTTATGGCTCTTTGATAGCCAACAACTGTTCTGAACCATGATAAACCTCCAATCCCTTTTCACTAGAAAACACCTGAATCTTAACTCCGTTGATGTTTACCTGATTTTGACCTGTCTGCAAGGCCATCTTAGCTACCCTCAAAACTTCTTCCTTTTGCAAGATTCTTGCTTCTTCCTGCCTATTTTTCTGAATTTGTCCCAAAAGGAGGGTTGCAATGCTAGCAAAGATAGCTAAAGCAACTACTGCTTCCAGTAAAATCACTGCCCTAATTTTTTGTTTCCTTAATGCGTTTAATTTTTCCATTTCCTAGATATAACTGATAGCGAATCGTTCCTTTACTGGTCTGAAATTCAACCTTAGCCAGGGACGAATTTCCCCCAGCTCGGTCAAATGTAATACTTTGTCCTGATGGTGCCTGAATTCCTTTAGGAACTGTCAACTTTTGACTGTCATTACTGATTGTGTGCCCATCTAAGTTTAGACTAGTCTTTTGCTGACTAGCTACACTGCGTTTTTGAGTTTCCCGATAGAGTTCTGCAAACTCCATAAAGAAAATCTGCTCCTCTACCGCCGCAAAAGTGGACTGGACAGAGCCGGATAAGCCCAAGGCAAGGATACTCACAAGTCCCAAAACCAAGAGGCTTTCCAGCATGGTAAATGCCTTAATCTGCAACGGTTTGACTGGTATTTTGTTTAGCATGGTATTCTTTATAAGCTTTAGCCTGTTCTTCTGTGATTCGCCCATCTGCTTGTAACTTACTTAGGCTAGCATCTTCATTTTTATCCAAACTATAAAGCTCTGCCTGGCTTTCTACCACCTTAACAACAGCAGCTTTCCCTTTGTCGTTGACTGCTTCTTTTTGCTTGGTCAGATTAGGTACAAAGAGCAGGAGAAGCACGCTGATGATGAGCAAGACCACCAACATTTCCACAAGTGTGAAAGCCTTCACTTTCGCTTTTTTCAAGAATGTCATGAGTTTTTTCATTTTAAAAATTTACCTCCATATTTTGATACATGGGCATGAGCATTGCCGCATAAAGTAAAACGATAATCAGAGCCACAAAGATAAAGACCAATGGCTGCACCAGATTCATGGTACGATTGACTCGGGTAAAAAAGGTTTCCCAAGTTTTTTCAGCATAGATTTCCAACTCACTCCCCAGCTTGGACTTGACTTCCCCATACTCGATGATAAGACTCAACTCCTTTTTAAAGAAAGGATAGGTTGCTATTGTTTGAGAAAATTCCCGACCATTTTGTAGGGCTTGAGCCAAATCTCGACCGATTTCTTTAAAGAGTTGGGAACCTTGTTCCTGCATGATCTGAAAAATCTGCATCAGTTCCATCCCCTGCGAAATCATATTCCCCCATTCACGCGCATAATAAGCTGTCAAATAGGTTTGCACAAAGATTCCAAGAAAGGGAAGGCGTGCTAAGATAGAAAAGACCCGCATCTTAGAACTTCTTTTATAAAAAGTTAGTGCTAAAAGGACACCTACTGAAACAAACCCTACCATGCCTAGAAAAATTTGTGGCAGATTACCGATAATTTGAGTGGCAATATTGCTACTATCCAGTTGTGGTAGTAGGTAGTTGCGTAGTCCCAGCATAATTAAGAGAAGAAAACCCAGCAAAATCAAGGGATAGGTCGCTACTTCAATTAGTTTTTTCTTGACCTTGGCAAGATTGTCTAGATACTCTTCTATCTTTCCCAAACTCAGGTGGAGATTTCCATGGACTTCCGCTAGGGATAACTGAGTGACAATGGCACTTGAAAATCCCAAACTTTCCATCATTTCTGAGAATGATTTCCCCTGAGACAAGCCCGTGCGCATCTGGGTCACACACTGCTTGTCCAATAATGCACTCCTATCTAAAAAGGAGATGGTCTCCACCAGATGAAAACCACTGGAAAAGAGATTGTTAAACAAGGTAATGATATTTTTTTGCTTAGCTGTAGCTAATTTTTTCCATTTCAGCCTGAAGACTTGTGATATGTCCATCTTCAAGAAGCTGGTCAATCTGCTCATTCCAGCTAGTTGGCTGGTGTTCTTGATAGTCTTTGTTTGCAAAGTCAACGATTCCTCCTCCCCCGATTAATCTCTGATAGCAGACTCCCTGTAGAACGACTGCTAATTCCTCCTCACTCACACCCAACTCCAGCAAGCGCTCATAAACACCTCTGATACTCTTGGCATGAATGGTTGAAAAGACTGTCGCCCCTGTCAAACTGGCTCTGACCACTGCACGCGCCGTTTCGCTGTCTCGAATTTCTCCGATAATCAGGAGGTCTGGTCGATGACGTAGGGAAAGTTTGATGAGATTTTCATACGTCAACCCGATTGTTTCGTTCAACTGCAACTGGAGCATGTCGTCCTGCTTGATTTCTACAGGATCTTCGATGGACATAACTTGTTGCCCCTTAAAAAGGGACTTAGCTAATTCATGCATCAAGGTTGTCTTGCCACTTCCGACTGGACCAGCAAAAAGATAAAGTCCCCGTTGTCTGTACTGCTTGCCTAATTCTTCAATATCCTGAAACCAAAAATGCAAGTCCTGCTTCTCATCATGCAACAAACGAATAACTAAACTCTCATACCCTCGATAATCGCCTACGGTAGATAAACGTAGGGACGCCATCTTCTGGTCATAGGCATAATCACAGGAACCAAGTTGACTACGTCGCTTTTCTCCAACATTCATACCCGCCACAAACTTAAAGTGACTGATGACGGCCGCAAATTTTTCGAAATCATAACAACCGATTTTACAGCGCTCGTCTCCTATTCTCATATGAAGCTCATAAGCGTCTAACTTGGGGACAAAATAAATGTCTTGTGCCCCTTTTTTCCGAGCCGAACGAATGATTTCTTGTGCAATTTCTTGAACCATACTTACCTCCTCACCTATACTATTCGCAAAGATTTGGAAAAATAAAAAAAGCAACTCCAAAAAAGTTACTTTTTCTCTATTTTAATTTCATACGGCAAGAACGGTGCCTTTCCTTACCTGTTTGTTTTTCATAGCCTGGACGTAATTTTTCATCTGGGATAACCTGCTCGTCCTGCAAAAGAGCCAAAGAATGGTATTGTTGTAAATAGTCGTCACATTCATCACACCAGCGTTGGTCTTCTGGATCCCAAAAAATAGTCATCAAGTCACTTCTACTTTTATAAAGAGGGGATTCTTGTTCCAGTCTAAACCAGCAAGTTTTATAGTATTTGAGAGCATCATAATACTGATCAAATTTTCTACTTGCTACAATATCTTCTTCCCAACCTTCTATAAACCACCAAGGTTCAAAATCTCCGTACATTTCTATAACACGATACATATTCATTCATTCCTTTGTACCGTATATTATAACCAATTCCGCTAAACAAGGAAAGAAATATGCTCATTTCTTAATTTTTTTGATAAAAAATCCAGCCATCCTATGATGACTGAATTTCTATTTGCTTATGTTCCAAAATGTTTTTACTACTTAAGCTTCTGAAATATCGTTTTCGATGATGACCTTGATGGCATGGTGGTCTGCTGCCTTACTGAAGACTTCATAGGCTTTTTCAATTTCACTTAGTTTGAAATAATGAGTTACCAATTTTTCTGGTTCAATCTTATGACTTTCAAGTGCTTTCAACAATTGCGGAGTGGTATTTGTAGATACCAAACCAGTTGTTACATTGATGTTGCGAATCCAAAGTTTGTCCAAATCGAATTCAACTGGCTTACCATGTACACCACAGTTGGCAACTGTTCCGTCTACACCGATAATCTTTTGACAGAAATCAAATGTTGCAGGAATACCAACAGCTTCGATAGCGACATCTACACCACGATCATCTGTCAAATCATAAATTTCTTTAATCGCTTTTTCAGGGTCTGAAGAATTAACCTTATGAGTCGCACCAAATGATAAAGCAGTTTCCAAGCGGTTATCGTCTAAGTCCACCATAATCAATTTGGCTGGTGAGTAGAATTGGGCTGTCAAAAGAGCAGCCAATCCAACTGGACCTGAACCAATAATGGCTACACTACAACCAGGTTCTACTTTCCCTTTCAAGACACCAATTTCATACCCAGTAGGCAAAATGTCTGATAGCATAACCAAAGCTTCATCTGACAAGTTTTCTGGAGTGTGGTAAAGAGTGTTATCTGCATGAGGGACACGTAAATATTCAGCCTGCATACCGTCAATCAAGTGACCGAAAATCCAGCCCCCTTCGTCTTCACAATGGGCATAAATTCCTTTTTTACAGTAGTAGCATTTACCACAGGCACAGACACAAGAAATCAAGACCTTATCGCCTTTTTTGAAGTTCGAAACTCCTTCCCCAACTTCTTCAACTATCCCAATCCCTTCGTGACCAAGAATGGTACCGCTTTGGCAAGCAGGAACATCCCCTTTGATAATATGGAGGTCTGTTCCACAAATAGTAGTTTTTACGATACGCACAATAGCGTCTGTTGGCTTGCGAATAACTGGTTTGTCTACATCAACAAAAGAAGCAAGTCCTGGTTTAACATAAGTATAGGCTTTCATAAAGCATTCCTCCGTTTTTTTATTTGTACTATTTATAATATAATTGTAAACCCTTTCATTTGCTTATTCAAGTTTTTTTGTGATTTTTTTAACTTTTTTATTTACCAGTAAAGTACTATAGATAAAAAAGCAGAAGCTAGTCTCTAACTCCTGCTTTCTCTCTTATGCTTGATAACGTTTCACACCATCTAGATAGGTTGCTACCAATTCCAAATCTTTATCTAATACGATAAAGTCTGCATCATATCCTTCGCGGATTTGGCCACAGACATCGTCAATGTGAACAGATTTTGCTGGGTTGAAGCTGGCCATCATGACTGCTTCATGTGGATTCGCAATACCCCATTCGACCACATTCTTCAAACCGTCCTTGAGTTTGAGGATAGAACCTGCCAAATTGCCTGTCGATTTGAGGCGTGCAGTTCCATTTGCAACGACAACTGGAAATTCTCCCAACATATAGTCACCGTCTTCCAATCCACCAGCTGTCATACAGTCGGTGATGAGGGCAATATTTTCAGTTCCCTTTTGCTTGAGCAAGATGTCACACGCTTTTGGATCTACGTGGTGACCGTCACAAATCAATTCAGCGTAAGTATGTGGCAACTCATACATGGCTCCCACCATACCGAGTTCACGGTGAGTCAACCCACGCATACCATTGTAGGCGTGTACCCAAACACTAGCTCCAGCATCTACTGCCTTTTTAGCCTCATCAAAAGTTGCATTTGAATGTCCAAGAGCAACTGTTACGCCTTCTCCGGTAATAGTCCGTACAAAGTCTTCTACACCTTCACGCTCTGGCGCAAGAGCAATTTTATTTAGTAGGCCATTTGCTGCTTTTTGCCAAGCACGAAACTCATCCATGCGAGGATCTTTCATGTAGGCAGGGTTTTGAGCACCCTTGTATTTCTCTGTGAAATATGGACCCTCAAAATAAATTCCACGAATCTTGGCTCCACTTGCTTCCTGGTAACGAGCACCGATATTTTCAGTTACCGCGAGCAATTGCTCATAAGTTGATGTCAAAGTGGTTGGCAAGAAGCTGGTGACACCTGTACTAAGTAGTCCTTCACTCATGGTATGAAGGGTTCCTTCGATATTATTGTCCATAACATCCACACCACCAAAACCATGAATGTGGGTATCTACAAGTCCTGGAGCAATGCTGTATCCTGTATAGTCAATCACCTCAGCTCCTTCAGGAATCTCTTCTACATGTTTTCCAAACTTGCCGTCCACAAGTTCCAGGTAACCTCCACGACGAACTCCGTGTGGGTAGAAAAACTGATCCGCTTTAATATAGTTAGGCATAATGTTAACCTCCTTAAAAGATTGATTCTACAATTTATTATGTCAATTACATTATAAACCTTTCTTTTTTATTTGTAAATGGTATAGACCTATTTTCTAGAGATATTTTAAAAGAGCTGGATTTCTCCAACTCTTCTCTTTTTAATACAAGTTATTTTGATTTGACCGGCTTGTCTTGAGCTGTTTGCAAGGCTGCAGCAATGGTATCTGCATACAATTTAGCTCCTGCTTCAATCTTACTATTGTCACTTCCAAAATGGACTTGGTCTGTTCCAGTCCAGATCTCTGGATGCTCTTTAGCAACTTGGTTCCAATCTGCTATCGTGATGTAAGGAGTCTTCTCTGCCAATTCTCTCATATAGGCAGCCTCTTTCTCAACGATTGCATAGGTCTCTTTTGTCTTATCTCCCTCATAAGGAGTCACCAAAACCATATGGTGGCCCTTAGGAAGATTTTTTACGATACTATCCCAGTCTTCCTTGTAATTTTCAGGATTATTTACCCCAGTTGCAATAACCACCATCTTTGGTAGAAATTTATTCTGGCTATTGTTGAGCATGATTTCGTTGGCGGTCTTGGTTGTTCTGCTTACTTGTGCATTAATCTGTGCCCCTGGAAGGGCTGTCTGCAAGGCTGTATTAGCTCTTAGTGCTACCGAATCACCAATTAACATAGTGCCATCAGCAATTCCTAAACTATCAGCTTCTGCTCGTTCTGTCATTACCTTGGTCTGGCTAATATTTGTTGCAGCTTGCTTCAAGCCATTGACAGTTAAGTCTGTCTCAAAAGCTCCCACTTGTGGTGCCAGCAGAGTTACTAAGAAGACAATGAAGGCCAAAATTCCAGTACTTGCTGCAAGGATTGTGTGAATATGAGGAAGGGGACGGAGGGTTTGTATAATAGGTGTGTCCTTTCCTGCAATCCAAGGTTCCAATACATAAAATGAAAGACTGGCAAATCCATAAGAAAAAATCAAAGTCAGTAACACAGCAAAAAGATTTGATGTCAACTGTGAAAAAATGATATAGAAAGGCCAATGGAAGAGATAAACTGCATAGCTAGTATCTGCTAAAAAGCTGATAATCTTTGGCTCCTGCATGTTAGGAGTCTTTTCATGTAAGACACGCGCTGCCAAAATCATAGCAAGGGCTGCAAGGCTGGCAAGCAAGAAGCCGATAAGATAGGCAAAGAGATAGGTAAATTTGACAAAGAAGGTCAAAATGAGTAAGAAGCCAAAACCTCCTGCAAAAACCAAAAGTGTCTTGCGCAAATCCCAGATTTTATCCAACTGCTTAACTAGGGAAGTCGTCTGACGAACGCCTACAATCGTTGCTAACACACTTCCCAAAAAGAATGGATAGACATGAGTTAAACTGGAGAAGTAAACAGAGGAATAAGAGGTTACTAGAAAACTACCAATAAACATGGAGAAGAAGCTGATCAAGAAGGCAGCAGCAGATAAGAGAAAGACCATTCCCTTCAACTGACCATTTGATTTAGCCTGCTTAGATAAGAACCAAACTGCCAACCCCCAAAGAATATAGTAGTGCACCTCAACAGCCAGACTCCAATTATGAACAAACAAATGAGGAATGAACTGAGATTCATAACTCCCACCTGTTAGGAGCTCATAGAAGTTGGTCATGAAGCCTAAAACACCCGCAATCTGACCCCCAATTCCAGCCACATAATCTTGGCGAACTAGAAAAGTAAAGGGCATGGTTACCAAGACCATCAAAACCACAGGTGGCACAATCCGATAAAAGCGTCTTCTAAAAAATCCAACCAAATCAATTTCATGATTTTTAGAAAATTCTTCGATAAGTAGAGCTGTAATCAGGAAACCTGAAAATGTAAAAAAGACATCTACCCCGAAAAATCCTCCAGGAAAGATGGTCTGAAAGAAATGATACAAGAGTACCAAAAGTAAACCTGTAATCCTAATCAAGGAAAACCATTTAATACGCATACGAGTTTATTCTCCCTTTCATTATACACTTTATTCTATCAAAAAAAGAAGAAAAATCCCAAGAGAAAACTTAGGATTTTTAGCTTATATCAATTCCAGTTTAAAAATTACGGCCTGACTTATTATAGCCATATTTTTCAACAAAATACTCACGGAATTCCAAGAGATTATCGTCCATAATGGCTTGTCGCACTTGCTTCATCAGGTTGAGCAAGAAGTAAAGATTATGGTAGCTAGTCAAGCGGATACCAAAGGTTTCATCGGCCTTGAGCAGGTGACGAAGGTAGGCGCGTGTATAGTTCTTACATGTGTAGCAATCACACTCAGGATCCAGTGGCGTAAAGTCCTCAGCAAACTGGGCATTTTTGACAACCAAACGACCTTGACTGGTCATACAAGTTCCGTTACGAGCGATACGAGTCGGCAAGACACAGTCAAACATATCCACCCCACGAATCACCCCATCAATCAAGCTATCTGGCGCTCCCACACCCATCAGATAGCGAGGTTTGTTTTCAGGCAACAATTGGGTTGTAAAGTCCAAGACCGCATTCATCTCTTCGTGGGTTTCTCCCACTGCTAATCCACCGATAGAATAACCTGGGAAATCCATGCTGACAAGGTCATGAGCCGATTGGCGACGCAAGTCTTCAAATCCTGCCCCCTGCACAATCCCAAACAAACCTTGGTCATGTGGACGACGGTGAGCCTTCAAACCACGCTCAGCCCAACGACTGGTACGCTCGATTGATTTCTTAACGTAGTCGTATGGTTGATAAAACTGAGGACATTCATCAAAAGACATCATGATGTCTGAGCCCAGATTATTCTGAATAGAAATAGCTTTTTCTGGGGACAAGAACATCTTAGAACCATTGAGATGATTTTTAAAGGTTACTCCTTCTTCTGTGATATTACGGCTATCTGCTAAGGAATAAACCTGGAAACCACCACTATCTGTCAAGATAGGCTGGTCCCAATTCATGAACTTGTGGAGACCACCAGCGCGTGCAATGAGTTCATCTCCAGGACGAAGCCAGAGATGATAGGTGTTTGACAGGATAATTCCCGAACCCATCTCCTTCAATTCTTCAGGCGACTGAGTTTTGACAGTGGCTTGTGTCCCAACCGGCATAAACATAGGTGTCGGGAAGGTGCCATGGGGAGTGATGATTTCACCCAGACGAGCTCCCGTGTGTTTTTCTTTCTTAATCAAACGATATTTGATTGGTGAATCTGACATTTTTTACCTCCGAAGCTGGGAAAAACAGTCCCAGTTCATACTTTGTGCCCAAGGGCATACTGTATGATTTTATCAAAAAAAGCTGGAACTGTCACGAACTATGGTATAATGAGAGAATGAAATACCCAAAAATTGATTTAAAAACTATTCGTCCGCAGTCCAGACAATTTCAGGCTGAAAATCCCCGCCTCTTTCTCGTCTATCTCTTACCTAGTATACTGGTCATCTTGTCTGGCTTCCTCAATCCCTTAGAGCGCATCAACGAGAGTGTTTTAGAACAACCCTTTTTAAGCGTGTTTGGCCATGTATTCCAAGCCTACCTTTTTCCTCTATTAGTCTCCTTTATCGGAACAATACTTCTAACCAGTTCCGTCTATACAACGCTGAAACTCATCAAGAATCCCGATACAGGACTATCCATCAAAAATAGTCTCACTCTCTTTAATGAAGAGCACTTTTCACAAACCTTTTTGACTCTCCTTCTCAAACGTTTCTATCTCTTCTTATGGAGCATTCCTAGTTTGCTTGGAATTTACTTCCTTTTTTACAGTAGCTTTCTTGCAAAGAAATTCATTGCCCTTCATCCTGAGTTTCCCAATCTGGATCTCACGTCAATTGAAACCGAGCGTTTCCTCATGACCTTTGGTCTTTACTTTCTAGCAAGTATCCTCTTGATGATTGTCGGAACTAGTCTCTATATCCCACAATACTATGCCTATTCGCAGGTAGAATTTCTCCTCTGTGACACCCTAGACTTAGGACAAGCCAAACCAGGACAAATCCTAAAAACCAGCCGTTTCCTGATGAAAGGCTACAAATTTCAGCGCTTTGTCCTAGACTTACAACTCCTTCCTTGGTACGTCCTCAATTGGATTACCTTTGGAATTGCTAGTTTCTCACTCCTACCCTACATTCAAATCAATAAAATGATTTTTTACCGAGCAGTATTGGCTCGAAAACGTCCAAAAGCTTGAAGGTTTTCCCTCAAGCTTTTTTTCTATCAATGAGTTTCTCCGCCTACCAACTTGAGGTCCTCATCTCCATGTTCTATAATGGCGCCGATTGCCGCTTCTATCCCTCGCCTAATATCCACTAAACTCATAGCTGGAGTGGTCGGTCGATTCACCACCTGTTCCATCATATAAGGAATATGCATAAAACCTGCCTTAACATGGGGAAATTTCTTTTCTACCAAATAGAGGGCCTGATACATCAAATGATTGCAGACAAAAGTCCCTGCAGTATTGGAAACAGAGGCCGGCAATCCCTCTTTTTTTATAGCTTGAACCATCGCTTTAATCGGCAAACTACTAAAGTAAGCCGGAGCACCATCTGGACGAATGGGAAGGTCAATCGGCTGATTACCTTCGTTATCAGGAATGCGTGCATCGTCTTGATTTATAGCCACTCGCTCAGGTGTCAAGCTGGTTCTTCCACCTGCTTGGCCGATACAAAGGACAAAGTCAGGTTGATAACGACTCATTTCTTCTTCCAATACTTGAGCCGATTTGTGAAAAACTGTCGGCACCTCTAGCCAACGGACCTCAGCACCATGGATTTCAGCTGGTAAACCTTTAACGGCCTCCAAGGCTGGATTTACCTTCTCCCCTCCAAAGGGCTCAAAACCTGTCACTAATACTTTCATTTCTAACTCCTCAAAACCAATTTAATGAAACTATTTTCTTAAAAACAAGTATAACATATTTCCCTTATTCTGGATTGAAAAGGATTAGAGAGGATCAGACCGGCATTAAAGTTTATTTAAAGAGAAAAATACTAATCAAGGCCAAAATAGCTGGTCCACCTTGCTTCAAAATAATTTTCTTATCTGCTGTGAGAGAGCCATAAGCCGCAGCACCAATCACAAATAAAACAAAAATAGTCACAATTTCTAAATTCTGTGAGAAATAAATCCCATACAAGAGAAAGACTCCTACAGAGCATTATAAATCCCTTGATTTTTAAACAATGAACTTACTGACGGACGAGCCAGTTCTTCCTTGTCCATGTTAAAGACACGACTAGTCGCATCTGATTGCGTTGCAATACTTTCCAAATAAAAAATGTAAAAATGCTCCAAAGCAACAATCGTTGCTAAAATGATTGTAATAATTGACATCTATTTCTCCTTAAATTTCTATATTTTCAATACCCAAAACCAATTTATTTACTAAACGGCTGAGTTCTGTTCTTTCAGACTCTGTTAAGATACTTTCCATCTCTTCCTTAACCTTGATATGCTGCAGAGGCGGATTCACAACTAACTGCTCTTTGGCATACTTCGTAGCCTCCACCAAACCTTCCTTTTCCAGAATCTTGAAATGTCGTGTCAAGGCAGCCTGATCAATTTTCAAACGCTCCTGAACTGCCATTTGGTTACAAGGAGAATTCTCCAGCAAAAATAATAAAATCTGATACCTTGTCAAACTAATTCCAAGTCTTTTTTCAAACAATTGCGTACTCGCTTGCTCAGACAAGCGGAGTTGATAAAGTAAATCTTGAATCTCTAACATTTCTTTTCTCTTTTTAATTGATTTGTCAATAGATGATTAATCAAGTATAATATAAAGTAAAATAGATTGCAAGAATGTTGCTTGGATTATTACAAGATGGAAACTTCCCATTTTCCATTCATATTGATACTCAATGAAAATCAAAGAGCAAACTAGGAAGCTAGCCGCAGGTTGCTCAAAGCACTGTTTTGAGGTTGTGGATAGAACTGACGAAGTCAGTAACCATACCTACGGCAAGGCGAAACTGACGTGGTTTGAAGAGATTTTCGAAGAGTATGACAAAGAAAAAACGAACGAGACTCGCTTCCTATCACGAAAGCTAGATCTCATTCGTAAAAATGATATTACCAAGTCGGGTTTATCCATTCATTGAAACATGAACGTGGTCATAGTGGTTTTCTGTCACACTACCACGGTCTGGCATTGGGTTCCAAGTATTAGCTGGGCCATATTTACTATCGAATGGAGCATAGAAACGTTGTTTCCAGATGATATAACTAATTCCACGGCTGGCCATGTTTTGAATAGCGTATTCCGCAATCTTGTCCCCTAGTTCTGAGCTTTCTGGTACCATAAAGTCGATAGCCAACCCTTTTCCGTGATCTCCACTGTCTCCTGGACGGTAACCACTAAAGGATGTGATGCCAAACAAGTTAGCAATTTCTTCTTTAAAGGCAGCTGTTTGTGGTTGAAGGCCTGCATTTTCAGATTTTGCTACTGCAAGTCCAGCATAATCAGGCGCAGCTGGAGCTGCGTAAGTTGTTGAAACTGGTTTCGTCTCTTCTGGTTGATAAGTCGAAACTGCTGGTGTAGCTTCTTTTGATGATGCTTCTTTTGCTTCTTCTGAACTTGTTGCAGTTGTTTCGGTTGCTTTTTCTTCTACTGGCGCTGTAGTTGCTTCTACTGCTGATTCAGCTTGAGTCGTTGCCTGAGGAGCTACTTCTGCAACTGCACTACTTGTTTCTGCTGTTTGCTCCTCTGGGACAGAAGTTCCTGTAGATGGTGCCACTTCTTCTGAAGCAGTCCCTGTCTCTGTAACTTCTGAACTTGATGCTACTTCTTTTGTACTTGTAGTCTCTACTGCTTTTGGTGCTTCTGCAATTGGTTGAGAAAGATCTGCAACTTGAACAGTTTGATCATCTACGGTCACTTGATTGGTTGTCAAATCTGCTGTCGCAGTTGTCACTTCTTCACTAGAGTCTGCTTGAGGAGTTTGGATTTCAACTTCCGTTACTTCTTCTGCTTCATTGACAGTCGTTGTCAAAACAGTTTCTGGGAAAATCAGGTCCATATTAGTGATTTTATTCAAATTCGCAAGAACTGTGACATCTACACCCAAGGCTTCTGCAATAGTGCTCAAGGTATCACCATACTGAACGGTATAACTTGTTTTGTTGTCCGTTTTAGTCAAATCGTTTTGGATTTGCTCAACACTACGTGCAGTCCAAAGAACTTCTTCTGCTTTAGTTGCCAATACTGGTGCAAATGACAAGGCTACTGTTGAGGCTAATAATATTCTTTTCTTCATTCTTTCAAATTCCTTTCAAATGAGTACCTGTCTATGATAACACAAAAAATGCAGAAAAAAAGCCCTCTCGGGCCTATTTAACAGAACTGTCTATTCCTTGTAACAAACTCGATTACTTGAAATAGTTTGTTAGGTCTCTGTCATAAAACTGACACAATATTTTTATCACTTAACCTTAAAAATAAGAGGAATATCTGCTAACGCTTGAATCCTGTAATTGCCTTCATAAGACGACTCTAAAAAGTTGATGCTTTGAATCCCACTATTCTGGGCAAATTCCACATCCAGAGTCCGATCCCCTATATAATAAGTATTATCAAGATTCAACTGATACTCATCTATCAGATATGCAGCTGCTTCTGGACTGGGCTTTCGCGCAAAGCCACTTTGATTGGTTAGAATCTCTGTAAAATAGGACTCCAACCCCAAATCTCTGAGAATGGTAAGAGCATTATCTCCCTTATGAGTGTAAACAAACTGCTGAATTCCTGATTCCTCTGCCCAAGCTAGCACATCACGCGCACCTGGCATCAAAACTACCTGAGCATTCTTCTCAGCCAAACTCTGGGCACGCACCTGATTTAGCACTTCCACATCCAGTTTTCTCTCTTCCGCCACCTGCACAAGCAAATCCTGAACAGAATACTTGAGAATAAACTCCCTCACCTTCTCTTTATTATAAGGAATAGAAAATTGAGCATAGGTCTCCTCAATCCCTGATAAAATCGCCTCATAAGAGTCCAATAAAGTTCCGTCTAAATCCCAAATAAAAGCTGTTTTTTGCATTTCCTATCCTTTCAAGCTCATATAACGCTGGTAATGGTAACGTAGAAATAACCATCGAAAACCATTATCCAAGAGAGTCCCTGCCCAAATACCTGGCAAGCCCCAACCAAGCACAATCCCCATCAGATATCCTGTTCCAATGCGGATACACCACATTCCTATACTTGTCGCATAAAAGGGAAGTTGAGCATTGCCCAAACCCTGCCAGACTGCTGTATAGATGACTGTTCCTATCGTCATAGGAGTACCAAGTAGTGAAAAAAGTGTCACTAAAACGCTAGCCTCCACCGCTAAAGAATCAGTCGTATAGAGATGAGTGAGTGGTATACCCAAAGCATAGATACTGAAGGTCAAGGGGAACATGAGGACCAGAGAAAGCCAAAAGGTTTGCTTGCTCAAATTAGCTACTCTTTCCCAATTATCCTCTCCAACTGCTCGGGCCACCAGCATGACCGTTGCCGTAGCGACGCCAAAGGCAGGCATATAGTTAAACTGGGTCAAGACTTCTCCGACTGCATTCCCAGCAACTGCCTCCGTTCCAAAAGACACAACCAAGGCAATGATCACGACATCACCAGCCCGCATCATAAGCCGCTCTCCAGCTGCTGGCAAAGCTAAGGTCAATAGTTCCTTATCTAAACCAAAAGTCGGTTTCTCAAAAGGCAACTTTAATTGCGACCATAAAATCACAAGACCTACCAAACGAGACAGAATTGTCCCCCAAGCAACACCAGCTATCCCCATATCCAGAACAAAAATAGCTAGACTTGAAAAAAGAATATTCAAGGCATTGGATAAAAAACTAACATAGAGAGGCAGACGTGGATTATGCGTTGCACGAATCAAGGCTCCCAGACTAGTCATTAAACCTAAGAGAACAATCGATCCGCCTACCAAAGATAGGTAGAGTCCACCACTCTCAGCTACATCTCTCTCCGTCCCCAAAAGTCCTATCATCTCTTTCCCAGCGAAGATGGACAAAAATCCTAAAAGGAAACTTAATAGTAAGGTAATCTTCAATGCCTCAGTCACATGATAGGCTAGCATAGATTGATCCTTCTGCCCCAAATTTTTTGAAATAACACTGGAAATAGCAGCTCCCAGAGCGATGAAAATCGCCTGATAAATCGTGATAATATTGCCAGCTACTGATACACCCGAAATAGCTATCAAGCCCAAGTGGGCTACTAAGTAACTATCCACCATCCCCATGAGCATCTGCAAAAAATTTTCGCCCATAGCTGGCAAGGCAATATTAAGAATATCTTTATTTTTCTTAAACAATCCTTCCTCCTGATGAAAAGAAACTCAGTTGGTTTCCCAACCGAGTTTACTCCCTCTGTCTTAAAGTCCTAGATAAGCCTCAACCGCTGCTTGCATATCAGCAGCTGCCACTGTTGTCTTGTGACGAACAGGAGCTGTTTCAAGCCCGTCAACTGCTGGTGGTACTGCAACTCCTGAAATATCATGTAATTGAGCCAAGGCTTCAAAGTCAGTCAAGCCTACTTTACCTGTTACAGCTTCTACTGCAACCACTGGGAACTTGTATGGACTCGCTGTTGAAGCAATCACTGTCTTAGTCACATCGCCAGTAGCCGCTTGGTATTTCTTATAAACTGCCGAGGCAACCGCCGTATGTGGATCCTCGATATAAGAATCTGCCTCATAAACACGCTTGATTTCTGCTGCCGTTTCTTCCTCAGTCGCATATTCAGCTGCAAAGAGTTCCAGAATCGCTGCATCAAAGTCTGTCAATTCATATTGTCCTTGTGTACTCAAAGCATTCATGAGTTCAGCTGTCTTAACCGCATCATTCCCCAAAAGATGGAAAATCAAACGCTCCAAGTTTGAAGATACTAAGATATCCATAGATGGGCTAGTCGTTACTTTAAACTCACGTTTCTTATCGTAAACACGTGTTTTAAAGAAGTCAGTTAAAACATTATTGTCATTTGAAGCACAGATCAATTTACCAACTGGCAGACCAATTTGTTTAGCATAAAAGGCAGCCAAGATATTTCCAAAGTTTCCAGTTGGTACTGTGAAGTTGACTTTTTCACCAGCTACAATCTCACCAGTCTTAACCAACTGAGCGTAGGCATAAACATAATAAACAATCTGTGGTACCAAACGACCAATGTTCATAGAGTTAGCTGATGAAAATTGCAGTTTATTGGCAGCCAACTTTTCACGAAGAGCTACATCGTTGAACATGTGCTTCACATTTGTTTGCGCATCATCAAAGTTTCCATCAATGGCGATAACATGAGTATTGTCGCCAGTCTGAGTGGTCATTTGCAACTCTTGTACCTTGCTGACACCATCTTTTGGATAAAAAACGATAATCTCAGTTCCAGGCACATCCGCAAACCCTGCCATAGCAGCTTTCCCAGTATCACCAGATGTCGCTGTCAAAATGACAATCTTGTTCTCCAAACCATGCTTTTTAGCGGCCGTCGTCATAAAGTATGGCAAGATAGACAAGGCCATATCCTTAAAGGCAATCGTTGAACCATGGAACAATTCCAAGTTGTATTGCCCATCCAGTTTCACCAATGGCGCAATAGCTGGAGTATCAAACTTGCTATCGTAGGCATTGTTGATACAGTAGTCCAACTCCTCAGCCGTAAAGTCATCTAAAAATGCTGATAAAACTAATTTAGCCACTTCTTGGTAAGAAGCATCTTTTAATGTGTCAAAGTCCAAATCCACCTTTGGATAAGTAAGTGGTGTAAACAGACCACCATCCGTCGCCAAACCTTGCAAAATAGCTTGGCTGGCAGTTACTGTATTATTCGCATCACGCGTTGATTGATAAACTAATGTCATGAATCTCTATCCTTTATCTATAGTCTCTTCCATTATATCACGATTTTTCAGAAAATTCTCCCTTTATAAGAGAAATTATAATCCCAATTCTTTCTTCAAAGGCTCTAAATAAACCATTTCTTGCTTATCTCTTTTCTCCAGTCCCTCCTCAGCTAGGGTGAGTAAGTCTTTAGAAAACTCGAGAATCGCAGCTTCTTCCTGATCTGTAAGTTTTTTCTTAGAAAATTGTCGCCTTAAAAACTTGTAATCACGACCAGCTGTGGTAAAAAATGGAGCAGTTCGCAAGTAAGCTTCAAGCTTGTCTAAATGAACCAACAAGCCCAAATGAAAGGCAGCAGAAGCAAAAGTCCTATCAAGCGGCTGAGTACACACACTACGAAACTCAACTGTTCCTCGAGTCGTTAAGTCTTGGTACTGGTAACTACGATGAGTTTGGAAATCTTCCTCCTGAGGGTAAATAAGAACCTCATCCCCATTAAGGGTGAATGCTTGGATTTCAGGTGTAGTCAAATAATCTCTAACCTGAATCGGATAAAAATAATAGGTCTGCCCATCACGCTCCGCAGTAAAAATCGCAGAATGATTTAAATAGTCAAAAAAATCATCCTCATCTTTAAATAGTCTAGTATTGACACCAACATTCTCTGGATAGATACCATGCATGGATTCTTCCCAAAAAATATCTCTCGAAATTTTGGTATCCCAATCCGCACCAGAAAACTCAGAGTTTGCAAACAAATAAGCTTTAGCAGCTTCAATTTGCGTAAAAGCATTGATAACACGCAGGTAGTTGGAACTTGAAACGTCTAGTTGAACCTGACTTCCACAGATAAAGGCACCATACTCAGGGAAATGATGTAAATCTGATTTAGTTACATTTCTACTCAAATTCAGATAAGCCATCAACATCTGATAGCGGGGATAAGACACTGAACAATTCTCATTTTTATCCCAGTTGGGATGAATGCCGCAGCCAACAATAGCATGATTAGCTTCACCCAATTTATTCTGAATCGTAGCCATATAGAAGTTAAAGCGTTCTTCTACCTCTTGGATAGATTCGGCCTTTCCGAATGCAAACTCAATTGTCGTATAAGCAACCTCAAACAAGATCGTATCTTGGCTGACTGGATCGAGCAACTGAATTGGATTCCCAAAATCATCCACTTTTTCGATAGTAAAGCCCACTACTGATGGTAAATATCGAAAGAGATCCTTAACAACTTCACCATCTGTAGCCTTACCCTCTAAATTTACAATAGGATATTCTAACTCAATCCCAATAAATAAATCTGGGTTCTCTTTTATATTCTTTAAGTAACGTTTCTTTAGTAATTCAACAGACCGAGACATTAATCACCAAACTCTTTCATAATCAAAATAAATTGTGAATAAGTAATATTATACCAAAAATACACTAAAAATGACTAGAATAAGAAGAAAAAGATCATTCATCAGTTATCTGTACTTAAAGAAAAATATCAAAATCTTCACTAAATCAAAAAACAAGGTCCGAAAACCTTGTCATTATTACTATACCGGCGGCCGGGGTCGAACCGGCACGTCCTTGCGGACACTGGATTTTGAGTTCTATAAATACATTTTTTAAATCTTACAACCTTGATTTAATAGGTTTTTAGTACTTTTAAATCTTGCAAAATAGACTCATTTTTCAAATTTTAGTAACTTTTTGGTAACCCCGTTAAAGACACGGACTCATACCCCAGATAAAGACAATTCAAATTAGATTACGTCTAGATATTTAGTCGCCTTTTGTTTGGCTTAAACCCTTTATGTCTTTTAGAATTCCAAAAATAAAGAAACTAAATAGAACTATATCTAGGATATCAAACAAAAAGAAGCTTCTTTTCCCTAACAAGGAGGATATGGAACGTTATGTAGTTATCTTGTTTAAATATTATAATTTCAAGCAAATTAAATGAATCCAAAAAGGGGTTAGCTACTGTTTTAACACACTTCAAAGCTTATTTGATTAACACTCTGAAACTATTCGTGAGTGTTTACACAAAATTATTGACAGGATTCAAGTGTTTCTAGGTTTTTTTAATATAATTTTATCTGATTCTGTCTGATTAAAACTTTGAAAGTCGGTTAACTACACTCAATTTTCGCATAGTCATCCGAATTCCAAATTTCTTTTCAAGATAATTAGTGTTTAAACGTTTTTTTCGAGCATCACGTGGTAAATATAGGTAACAACACTCGTGACCACCATAGAACTCTTCATCTCCAAAATTCTCTCTACTAAGTTCTGTTAGAGTACTTTCGGGAATCTCTTCGTTAGTAAAAACTAGATGAATACGAGAACTATCATAAGTATCATCAAATGGGTTTTCTTGAATAGCAATCTCTAATTGATTAATTTCTTTGATAATTATTGATAAATCAGCTCCAATTTTATCCAAAATCGTATCATGAACTAACTTTCTGATTTCTTCGTCAGATAACTCTGATTCTAACAGTATATTCCCACTCTGAATATATGTTTGAACATTTAAAAAACCAACTTCTGTTAGGATTTCTACTAAATAAGACATCTTGGGAATTCTATTGGTACCTGTTGGTGTTACTCCGCGAAGGAGAATAATCTTTTTCATACTAATGTCCTTGTGCATCTTTTTCTAAAGAGTTCATCATTTCAAAATAATAATGAGCATCCCCCGTTGAAAAATAATTAAACCATGCTTCTACTGTAGATTTTGAATATAGGCCTAACTCCTCGACAATGAGCTTAGTCCATGATAAAGATCCGGCTGAGCTAGCGGTAATAAGCTTTCCATCTTGAACTGCAATCTCATCTTTATAATAATCCTGCCCTCGATAATGTTGGCTCATCTGGGTTAAAAAGAATGAAGCATTACTTGTATGATATCGATTATCTAAAATTCCTTTTTCAGCTAATCCCAAAGTAGCGCCACAAATAGCTCCAACTAAAATATTTTCTTGCAATAGTTTAGAGGCTACTTCTAAAACATCATCTTGCTCATTATCCAACCAAGTATCACCTCCAATAAGCACTAGCGCAGCTGCATTTGCAGTATCTAAATCATATAGATTAACATCTGGAACAATTGTCATGCCTCCAGCAGTTTTTATAGACTTTTTCCCTTTAGAAACTGTTACTAATTTTACTTTAGCTTCTCCTAACATTGACTGTAAGCTTAGCGCCTGCATTAAATAGCCGTGTTCGAAATCAGCCATAGTATCTTGAATATACATATAAATATTTTTCATCATTCTTACTCCTCTTTGATAAATGATCGAACTATTAATTGTTTTTATTGTATCATATTTTATGTTTCGCTGTAATACCAATATTTTTTACTTCATCAGTAAAATAGCGATTTTTAAATATTGAACAACCTCTGGAGGCTCACCGTAGGTTTGTATTTATGTTATCAACTTCTGCAACATTTCAACTGCTTGTCCTCAATATCACTGTGCTCCCGTTTAAAAGCAGAGTCAAGAATTATGACAAATAGTACCAACATCTAGAATGAATTTAGAACCTAAAAACAAATCATCAATCTGCATTAAAATAATCATGAACCTCTTTAAAAAGGGTATGCAATATTTCTTGCTCTTCTTCATCTAAATTATTTTCAGAAACTAGCTCATCCAAATACTTAGGTAAAGTAGAATGGTTTTTAATTCCATTCATGACAATTGCAAATTTCAGATCATCTAGTTCAGCTTTATTAAACCCTTTTAGCTTCTTCAAATCAATTCTAGTGATTGGAGGTGGGACAACATCTAGAGTACTGTAAATGGTTTTTCCTAATAAGTAATCTGTTGTGGTATCAAATAATTTCGCTAATTTGACAACCGCTTCTAAATTAGGTTCTAAAGTTCCGTTTTCCCAACGAGAATAAGTACCTTGTTGTACATCAATCATCTCAGAAACTTGTACCTGTGTTAACTTCTTACTCTTTCTCAGTTCCTTAAGACGATCTCCAAAAGAATTATTACTAATCATTGTATCCTCTTTAATATTCGATTCTGTATATTTTAGCTTGACAAAATATTCTAAACGGTATAAAATAGAATTGTTCCATAAGGAATATTTATTTTAAGTTTAAATATTCCATTGAGAATATTATAGCATAAAAGGAGGTAAAAGCGTATGTAATTAGTAGTCGATTTAAAAAATTTTAATAAAGGAGGTAAGATTCGACAAAATAAAAAAATCTTGAAACAAATGTGCCGTTCGTTCCAAGATCAAAACATATTATGTAACAATTATACCACAGAAAACTCTTCAGTTGCACAAGAAAATTTCGGAGGTTTCACAAAAAGATGACCAATAAAGAGTTAGTCAATCAAATTTCTGGCCTAAACTCTACCTCTACTCTTAAAAATTGGATTCAACTGATTAAAGAAATAAGTGGCAAGGAATTTAAAAAAATTAAAATTCCTATCAGTAGAAATCCTAGAACTCATCAATTAAGTTATACAGTTGCCTATGACTTTACAGACGAAGACCTTAGACAATTTCAAAAGTTAGCTAACCTAAAACTTGAAATAGGTCTAAAAGAGGCTATACAAAAAGTATTTGGAAGTCTAGCAGACAATGAGCAAGAACTCCTAAACCAAGTAATAGATGAGCTCTATGATGAACTGAGCGCCTTAAAACAGGAATTTAAGCGAGAAATACGACTGATACAAATTGAGAATGCCAATCTAAAAAAGAATATCCAAGATATTGAAGAGTCGATGCAAACCGGCTTACTAGGTTTTGTTCAGAAGAGGTCAAAAAATAGGTTCGGCTAATAGCGAGTTTTCGGCTGAGCCATGAGGCAGAAAGCCGAAAATGAGCGTAGATGCGGACGGACCATTTTTGACCGATAGGGTGTGTAGTAACACCACCCTCTGCAAGTTAGGTGTACCATCGAAAGAATTCAGTATTCCCAAGGGTTTCGGAGATTTTAAGGGTGGCAAAATTAGGCAAAAAGTTGAATCAAAATCTATGGCAAAAAATGAACATTTACGTTCTGTATTTGACTGGATTCAAATTCAGTTTGATAAGACTGAATTTTCGCCAAGAGAAATAATCGAAGATATTCTATTTCTTGACTATAACCTATTTATTGAGAATAAAGGGAGCCTTAAATACTATAACTATGATAGCCAGTTTCATTATGGGAATATCCGTATCTACTATGGAGCGAAAGAGTCGTCCTACATGCTTGTCATGTCAGGACAGGCACTCGAGTTCTTTAGAGATATGGTATTAGATCCAAATAGTCTGTCCGAAAGACAGTTTCTGAACAACCTCTACTACAATTACAATCAATTTTCAGTAAGACGAATTGATATTGCAATAGATGATTTTAATGAAACACCCTATTTCACTCCTAATCAGCTTCTAAAGATTTGTCAGAAGAAACGCTTTATATATGGAAAAAGCACCTACTACAATACCTACGGAGATGAAACAATCGGCCAAACCTTATATTTGAGAAAACCCAATGATGATGAAAGACTTAGAATTTATGATAAACGCTTAGAACGAGCTGAGAAGCTCGGCATCAGCAAGCGGTATATAGAAAATTGGATAAGAACTGAGTTAGAACTTAGGAAAGAAAAAGCTCACTACTTCATTCAAGAATGGTTGCATTCAGAAATAGAACTTCTCAACTTTACCAAGGGATATCTCAAAGAAAAAGTGAGATTCTATAGTGATAGCCATTTCTCAAAACCTTTGAGAACTTGGGAAAAGTTTTTAGGTCACTCAAAACCTGTCTCTATCATTATTCCAAAACCAAAAACAGAACTAGAACAAAAATTAGAATGGTTTACCTATAAAGGTTCAGGGGCTATTCTAAAAGCTTATAAATTTCTATACGACAATAATTTACTGCATGAGTATGAGAAATCTAACTATCTCGCACTCAACAATATGAAATATCCACCAGATTTAGCAAGTGGATTAATAGAAAGGGCAATACTCTTTAAACGAGAGGATTTGATCCCTACAATCAAAGAAAATATTAAAAGGAGAAATTAACTATGGCAAAAATGCTTTCACAAAATGACTGGAATTTTAATAACATTGGAACAAAATTTGAATTGGATGAAGTCATTCCAAAATTTGAAACGGAAGTCCGAGCAGATGCAAACGGAGAAATTATCAAAAACCGAGATGGTAGCGAAAGACGTTTTAATACCGATAAAATCATTGGTTGGAAATACAATGTAACAATCAAGGATGGACAATTCAAAAAGAAATCAACCCAAGTCTCAGTAGACAATCCAGATGCCTTGGTTGATAATGACTATATCCAAGCAATGGATGAAGTACCAGTTACATTTGACAATTTACAAGCTACTATGATTAGCACGACAATGTATTACAAGGCTGATGCTATCCATTTAGTAGATGTAAAACAAAAATAAGTAAAATACAAGGGGAGTTAATCCTCCCCTTAGTTAATCTAATTAGAAAAGGAGATCACATGATTAAAACTGTAACAAAAGATGACCTTATCGAACTTGGATTTGCTCCAGGAACTGCAAGAAAGATTATCCATACCGGCAAATTACTATTAGTGAATCGTGGTTTTAACATCTACGATAACAAAAGGATTGGTACAATTCCAGCCAGTGTCGCAGAAGAACTATTAGGAATTGAACTCCAGAAAGAAGCGTAGCTTATGGCTTTACGTAAAAGTAGAGACGGAACTTGGATTGTTGATGTTTCCAATGGTATAAATCCAATATCTCTAAAACAACGTAGAATTGTAAGAAAAGGATTCAAAACTAAAAAAGAAGCATTGGAGGCCGAACAATACTTACGAAGTGTCGAACTTAAAGAAAAAAGTTTCAACTCAAAAATATCAATTGATATCCTTTATGATCTCTTAAAAGAAGAGGATAGAATAAACAACAGAAAACAAAGCTATATAGATACACAAGAAAACAACTATAACAGGCATATAAAAAACTATTTTGAAAAAGTTGATGATGTAGCTAAATTAACTTATGAAGATATCTATCAATTCAGAGAACATCTAAGAGATAAAAATACTCAAAACTCAGAAAAGAAGCTAAGTCCAAACACTATTAATAAAATTATAATTTTACTAAAGAAAATTCTGGATGTTGGATTAAGAAAGGGATTTTACAAGGAACATCCCGTAGGATTACTGAAAAAATTACCCATAGAAAAAGTAAAATTAAATTTCTGGACAGTAAAAGAATTTAAGCATTTCTTAACACTATTTAGCAACGATGAATACAATATAAAATTACTATTCACAGTTCTATTTTTTACTGGTCTAAGACTCGGAGAAGCTCTTGCTCTAACGTGGAAGGACATAGAGTTTTCTACAAATACAATCCATGTAAGTAAATCAATATACGTTAAAAAAGGTGAAGAACACATTAGTAGTACAAAGACAAAAGCTGGAACCCGAAGAATCATCATGAACACCAAACTAGTGGAGACACTAGAAGAATGGAGGCAAACACAGCATGAAAGATTAAAAGAATTTACAACCAACCTAGATGATCTACAGATATTTCAAAATAGCCCGATTACGATAACTAAGGATTCAATCGAAAAACAATATAAAAAAATATTACAAAGAGATAGTTCTTTAAAAAAAATAAGAATTCATGACTTCAGGCATTCACATGCTTCCCTACTAATAAACCAAGGAGAAGATTATCTTGTCGTAAAAGAAAGATTAGGACATGCTTCTATAACTACAACAATAGATACATACTCTCATTTGTATCCAAGCAAGCAACAAAAATTAGCGGATAAATTAGATGATTTGTTATAAAACTAGTAATTTTAAGTAACTCAGCGTTACAAATTCAACAAATAAAAGAAAAAGACAAGGTCCGAAAACCTTGTCTTTAATACTATACCGGCGGCCGGGGTCGAACCGGCACGTCCTTGCGGACACTGGATTTTGAGTCCAGCGCGTCTGCCAATTCCGCCACGCCGGCAAATAGTAACTGGGGTAGCTGGATTCGAACCAACGCATGAGGGAGTCAAAGTCCCTTGCCTTACCGCTTGGCTATACCCCAATAATATAAAATAGGCGAGTGATGGGGATCGAACCCACGCATGCCAGAGCCACAATCTGGTGTGTTAACCACTTCACCACACCCGCCATAATTCTATTAACACGGGCAGTAGGAATTGAACCCACACTGAAGGTTTTGGAGACCTTAGTTCTACCTTTAAACTATGCCCGTAAAATGGAAGGGGAGGGATTCGAACCCCCGAACCCGAAGGAGCGGATTTACAGTCCGCCGCGTTTAGCCTCTTCGCTACCCTTCCAAAATATATAAATGGCGCGAGACGGAATCGAACCGCCGACACATGGAGCTTCAATCCATTGCTCTACCAACTGAGCTACCGAGCCT
>NZ_JALDVV010000012.1:0-11839 GCF_023110375.1 Streptococcus mitis
GGTCGTGAAGGTGAAGGAATGGTCTTCAAAGACCGTGACGAAGCGGTTATGGCTTACCGTAATGGTTATGTTCACCTCCACTCACGTGTTGGTATTGCAACAGATAGCCTCAACAAGCCTTGGACTGAAGAGCAAAAACACAAGGTCTTGCTTACAACGGTTGGTAAAATCCTCTTCAACGACATCATGCCAGAGGGTCTACCATACTTGCAAGAACCAAACAATGCCAACTTGACAGAAGGCGTTCCAGCTAAATATTTCTTGCCACTTGGTGGAGATATCAAGGAAGCTATCAGCAATCTTGAACTTAACCCTCCATTCAAGAAGAAAAACCTTGGGAATATCATCGCTGAAATCTTCAAACGTTTCCGTACGACAGAAACATCTGCCCTACTTGACCGTATGAAGAACCTCGGTTACCACCATTCAACTCTTGCAGGTTTGACAGTAGGTATCGCCGATATTCCAGTCGTTGAAGACAAGGCTGAAATCATCGAAGAATCACACAAACGTGTAGAACAAATCACAAAACAATTCCGTCGTGGTATGATCACAGATGACGAACGCTACAATGCTGTTACAGCTGAATGGCGTGCTGCTCGTGAAAAACTTGAGAAACGCTTGATTGCCAACCAAGATCCTAAGAACCCAATCGTTATGATGATGGACTCTGGAGCCCGTGGTAACATCTCAAACTTCTCACAGCTTGCCGGTATGCGTGGTCTGATGGCGGCTCCAAACGGACGTATCATGGAATTGCCAATCCTTTCAAACTTCCGTGAAGGTTTGTCAGTACTCGAAATGTTCTTCTCAACTCACGGTGCGCGTAAAGGTATGACCGATACGGCCCTTAAGACAGCCGACTCAGGTTACTTGACTCGTCGTTTGGTTGACGTTGCCCAAGATGTTATCATCCGTGAGGATGACTGTGGAACTGACCGTGGTCTCTTGATCCGTTCTATTACTGAAGGTAAAGAGATGATTGAGTCTCTCGAAGAACGTCTCAATGGTCGTTACACTAAGAAAACTGTTAAACACCCAGAAACTGGTGCAGTTATCATCGGTCCAAACGAATTAATTACAGAAGACAAGGCTCGTGAAATCGTCAATGCCGGTGTTGAAGAAGTGACTATCCGCTCTGTATTTACATGTAATACTCGTCATGGTGTCTGCCGTCACTGTTATGGTATCAACTTGGCGACTGGTGATGCCGTTGAAGTTGGTGAAGCAGTTGGTACAATCGCTGCCCAATCTATCGGGGAACCTGGTACACAGCTTACAATGCGTACCTTCCACACGGGTGGGGTTGCCTCAAATACCGATATCACTCAGGGTCTTCCTCGTGTCCAAGAAATCTTTGAAGCCCGCAATCCTAAAGGGGAAGCGGTCATCACAGAAGTCAAAGGGGAAGTTACAGCAATCGAAGAAGATGCTTCAACGCGTACTAAGAAAGTCTTCGTTAAAGGCGAAACTGGAGAAGGCGAATACGTGGTACCATTTACAGCCCGTATGCGTGTCCAAGTTGGAGACCAAGTCTCTCGCGGTGCAGCTCTTACAGAAGGTTCTATCCAACCGAAACGTCTCCTTGCAGTTCGTGATGTCTTGTCAGTTGAAACCTACCTTCTCGGTGAAGTACAAAAAGTTTACCGTAGCCAAGGGGTAGAAATCGGTGACAAACACATCGAGGTAATGGTTCGTCAAATGATCCGTAAAGTCCGTGTCATGGATCCAGGTGACACAGATCTTCTCATGGGTACCCTCATGGATATCAATGACTTTACAGATGCCAACAAAGATGTCCTTATCGCAGGTGGAGTTCCAGCGACAGGTCGCCCAGTTCTTATGGGAATTACCAAAGCCTCACTTGAAACCAACAGTTTCTTGTCAGCGGCTTCCTTCCAGGAAACAACTCGTGTCCTTACAGATGCGGCCATCCGTGGTAAGAAAGACCATCTCCTTGGACTGAAAGAAAATGTTATCATCGGTAAGATCATCCCAGCAGGTACTGGTATGGCCCGTTACCGTAACCTTGAACCACAAGCTATCAACGAAGAAGAATACCTTAATCCTCCGGTAGAGGAAGAAGGAAATGAAGAAACAAATCTTGTTGTAGAGGCTCAAGTTGAAATAAACGAATAGAATATTTACTTGAAATGAAAAAGAGGGGGGGTTCCCTCTTTTTTGTGTAAAAATATTGAATAAAACTACATAAAACATGCAAAAAAATAATATTTTGAGACTTCGGAGTATAAATATTCTTTTTTAAAATATTAAGCATAATCGTTGAGTTTTACTTACGTGAATGCTAAAATGTAAAGTAGTTGTTTGTGTATTCATAAAAAACAGTGCATAAAACATAACAATATATTCAATTCTGGACAGGATATTGGAGGTAAATCATGAAAAATGATCTGTTTAATGACCGAATTAGTCGATTCTCGATTCGTAAGCTTCATGTAGGAGTTTGCTCGGTCTTACTCGGAACGTTGGTAATGCTCGGAACTGCTACAGGTGTCGGAGCTGATGAAGTAACTGAAGAAAAACAAGCTGACGGAGTTGCAGCTACAACAGAAGTAGACAAAGCTGAAACCCCTGTAACTACAGAAGCAGCACCTACTAAAGAAGTAACTTATAAAGCGGAAGCAGCACCTGCAGTTTCTACTGAAGTAAAACCTGAGCTAAATAGCGACAAATTGGCAGCTTACGTTGCTGAAATTGAAGCAAACGTGGCAAATGGTAAATACAGCAACAAGACAGACGAGAGCGTTGAAGTTCTTAAGGTAGGTCTTGCCAATGCTAAAAATGCACTTACTTCTGCTACAAGCCAAGCTGAACTTGACGCAGCTTACCAATCACTTGCAACGATTGTAAATGATAAACTTAAGGAAAAAGAAGTACCTACTAAGCCTGCAGCTACAGAAGAAAAGATTGCAGCAGGCGAAGAAGCTCCAGCGTCTGAAAACGCTCCTAAACGCCGCTCTCGTCGTGCTCTCGGTGACGCAAATGATCCAAGCTTGATTGGGGATGACGTTGAAGACGCAACTTCAACTCCAAAGGTAGAAAAACCAGGTTTTACAACAGATCTTGATGCCAAATCTATGACTAGCCAGATTACTTGGTTGGACTTTGGAGATGTAGCCAACTGGACAGGGGCAAAAACAGTCAATGTTCCTAAAAATGACCAATTTCCTGATAAAGATTTAGAAGAAAAATTAGCTCTTCAAGTTGGGGCTACCTATACCAAGGAAATCATGCCTGGCTATGTAGTCACTGTAAAAGTTAAATCTTTGAAACCTTTCCAAGCAACTGAAATCTATAAAAAACGGATGGAAGAGCAAGGGGCTACAGAAGCTGAAAAAGCAACCTATGATCCAAATGCAAAAAATGGATATGTAAAGGGTGTTACTTCAACAGGGGTTAAAAAAGCTTTTAATGATGGCGAAGAAGCCGACGTTGTCGCTGATGCTCAAAACGGTTGGACTGAAGTTAGATTTGAAAACGTTGATACGAAAGCCAAGAAGACTACCATGGGTTCAGCTATGAATGGTGGAAATATTGGAGTTCAGTTTGAAATCTCTGCAACCTTCCGTGGCAAGACAGTTAAGCCAGCTATTGTTATGGCTGATGGAGAGTCTGCCAACCTTGGTGAATTTGTTATGTTCACTACCAATGGAGAAGGTTGGCAACACCTTGGGGAATGGAAAAAATTTACTAGACCATCCACCTCTGAAACTTACGTTCCGCAAGATACAGATAACCTTTTGGGGCCTAAACCTAAATATAATAACATTAACCTAAGACAACTTCGTGATTCTGATCAAGTTGGACCAGATAAGAAACCAGTAGCTTGGAAATATTTCGGAAATCCTGACCAAGTAACTGGTGGTCTTGGGACTGGCGTCTTTGGACCAAACATTTCTGCAGGTAATTATACTGTTCCACTCGTGATGACACGTGGTGCCTCTGAAGTTGGACTTTACATCGCTTCGGGTGGTAAACAGTCTGCTATGCTAGGATTCTTCCCACTTGATGAAGGGGATGCTCCTGAGTCATATGGTAAGGCAGTTCATTCAATTGCAACTGTTGATGGGATTACCGGTAAGAAAGTAAACCAACCTTATCTCGGTCACTTGAGTCCCGATATGGATGAAAACAATACCCTTGATTGGACTGGTGATGACAAGGCGACCACTGCGGATGAAGGCATCGACCAATTGCTTCCGAATGACCTCAAAGGAAAAACCAATGAGTTGATCAAGATGGATCGTACAAAACCAGGGAATTATACGATTACTGTTGAAGCTCATACAGACGGGGCGCCTCAAGCCAATATTTATGGTTGGGTTGACTTTAACCAAAACGGTACCTTTGATGAAGACGAACGCTCTGATTTAGCAACCATTACTAAGGATGGAGCCGTTACCCTAAGATTCACCAAGAGCAAAACCTATATCGATCCTAGTGTCAACGAACTAGGAGTACGGTTACGAATTGCTAAGGATGCTGCTCAAATTGAGAGTCCGACAGGAATGGCCTTTTCAGGGGAGGTTGAGGACTTTAAGACTCAAATCACTCACCCACCAAAAGGAGAAGTCAAAGAAACAACTGGTCCTCAAGGTGCCAAACAAACAGCAACCGTTGCCTTTACTGCTCGAGGTTTGCAAGGCTATAGCCTAACTGAGTCAGCAAAAATTGATGAAACAGTAGCTCCACAAATGATCGATAACCGTACAGGGCAAGTCGTAACACCTGGCGCAGATGGCTACTATGCTGTAGCTGGTCAAGGGAAATATAAGATCACTCCAAACGGAACTTCTGTTGATGTGGAGTTCATCCCAGAAGATAAATTCCTAGGCACCGCTGATGGAATCTCTATCCGTCGTACAGATAGCAATGGCTATGACACAGGTTGGTCAACTAAATTCCCTGATAAGGAAGCAAACGTTGATACAGTATTAAACACAATGGATGGGCTTTACATCCCAACTGTTACACCAACGGAAATTGAGGGGGTTGATAAGACTTCAACTGATGTCCAAGGTGCGACTCAAACTGGTACACTAACCTTTAACACAACTACAACTAATGCTAATGGCGACAAGATCTCTGTCACTCCAAGCTTGGAATACCCTGCTAAATTGGTGGACCCAGCGACTGGTCAAGTAACCAATGCAACCTCTGTAACAGTAGCAGGCGAAGGAACTTACAGCATTGACGATGCAACTGGGAAAGTAACCTTTGTTCCAGAGCCAGGATTTACTGGTACTGCAAGAGGTGTTACGGTGTCATTGACTGCTCCTGTCGGAAGAGATAAAGATGGAACAGTTCGTGATGAATACCTCAAGACTGCTACAGCTAAGTACACTCCGACTGTAACTCCAATCACGGTGACTCCTACAAACAAGGTTTCTGAGGATGTTCAAAATGTTCCTCAAACACAAACACCTACATTTGAGTTGAGCAACGATAAGACTGCGAAAATCACAAGTAAGAAATTGGTGGATCCCGCAACTGGTCAACCAACTGATGAAACAACAGTGACAGTAGCAGGTGAAGGTAGCTATACTATCGATCCAACGACTGGAGCAGTAACATTTACGCCAGAAAAAGACTTTGTCGGTACTGCAAAAGGAGTAACTGTTCAGGCAACTGCTACTATTACAAATGCTAATGGTAAGACTGCAACCATTACTTCAGATGCGACCTACACACCAACGGTTGTGCCAGCAGTTCCAACTGCAAACCCTGCAACTTCTAAAGATGTTCAAGGGGCAACTCAAACCGGGACACCAACATTTGCAGGAACTACTGTCCAAGTAAACGGTGAAGATAAAGCTATTACCATTAAAGACAATAGCTACACATTGCTAGATAAAGATGGTAACGAAGTTTCAAGCACACCAGCCTTTGCTGAAGATGGTACAACTGAAATTGGTACTTTCTCTATTGATCCAACAACAGGTCAAGTAACCTTCACACCAACTGATAAGTCTTACACAGGTAAAGTAACGCCTGTTAAGGTTCAAGCTGAAAGTTCAAACGGTATCAAGGTGGATACAACTTACACACCAGAAATCGTTCCAGTAACCCCAACGGCGACCCCAGCAGAAACAACAGATGTTCAAGGTGCAACTCAAACTGGTAAGCCTGAATTTAGAGCTGGAACTGTCGATATCAATGGTGTAGAAAAATCTGTTCCAATCAACGAAGCTGTACCAGCTAAATTTGACGATGGGACTACATCTAAGAAAATCGAAGGTGTAGGTACTTACACAGTAGCTTCAGACGGAACAGTAACTTTTGTTCCAGAAAAAACATTTGTTGGTAAAGCACCAGCAGTGACTGTTGTTCGTGAGGACATGAATGGCACAAAAGCTTCTGCTACATACACTCCAACAGTAACCCCAGTAACGCCAACAGCGAAACCAGCTGAATCAGTAGCACCTCAAGGTGTGGTTCAAACGGGAACTGTAACCTTCACAGAAGGTAACCCAGTAGCGCCAATCGACAAGGATACTATTACTCTTCTCGATGAAAATGGTCAACCAGCTACTTCCGTAGATGCTAAGTCGTCAGATGGCAAGGTTATCGGTACTTTCACAGTTGATAAAGCAACAGGTGTCGTAACTTTCACACCAACAGATAAATCATACTCAGGTGAAGTGGTTCCAGTTAAGGTTCAGGCTAAAGATGCTAACGGCACTCCAGCAGAAACAACCTACACACCTAAGATTACTCCAGTAACGCCAACAGCAACCCCAGCAGAAACTACAGACGTTCAAGGCGCGACACAAACTGGTAAACCAACCTTCACAGAAGGCGATCCACGTGTACCAATTGATGAGAACGTTCCAGCAACCTTTGACGACGGTTCAACGACTAAGACTGTAGACGGATTTGGTAAGTTTACAGTAGCACCAGATGGTACTGTAGCCTTCGTTCCAGAACCTAACTTCACTGGGACTGCGCCGGCAGTAACAGTGGTTCGTGAGGATAAGAACGGAACGAAAGTTTCTGCTACTTATACACCAACTGTAACTCCAATTACAATCACTCCAACAGACAAAGTTTCTGAGGATATCCAAAACGTTCCACAAACTCAAACACCTACATTTGAGTTGAGCAACGGTAAGACTGCGAAAATCACAAGTAAGAAATTGGTAGATCCAGCAACTGGTCAACCTACTGATGAAACTACTGTGACAGTTCCAGGAGAAGGAACTTACACTATTGATCCTACAACAGGTGCTGTAACATTTACACCTGAAGAAGACTTCGTTGGAACTGCTAAGGGAGTTAAAGTTCAGGCTACTGCTACAATTACTAACGAAAATGGTGAAAAAGCTACGATTAAAGCGGATGCAACATATACCCCAACTGTAGTAGCGGCAGAGCCAACTGCGAATCCGGCAACATCAATTGATGTACAAGGTGCGACTCAAACAGGAACACCAACATTTGCAGGTACAACTGTACAAGTTAATGGTGAAGACAAAGAAATTACTATTAAAGATAATAGCTATACACTTTTAGATGATGATGGTAATCAGGTTACTACTACCCCAGCTTATGCAGAGGATGGAGTAACAGCAATTGGTACCTTCTCAATTGATCCAGCAACAGGTACTGTAACCTTCACACCAACAGATAAATCTTACACTGGTAAAGTAACTCCAGTTACAGTTGTGGCTGAAAGTTCAAACGGTATCTTCGTAGGTACAACCTACACTCCTGAGATTGTTCCTGTTAAACCAACAGCAACACCAGCAGAAACAACAGATATTCAAGGTGCAACACAAACAGGTAAACCAGAATTTAAGGGTGGTACAGTTAAAGTTAACGGTGTTGAGAAGACTGTTCCAATTAATGAAACTGTTCCAGCTACATTCGAAGATGGCTCAACAGCTAAGACAGTAGAAGGTGTTGGGACATACACAGTAGCAGCAGACGGTACAGTTACATTTGTCCCAGAAAAATCATTCGTTGGAACGGCTCCATCAGTGAGAGTTGTTCGTGAAGATATGAATGGAACAAAAGCTTCTGCGATATACACCCCAACAGTAACTCCTGTTAAACCAACAGCAACACCAGCAGAAACAACAGACATCCAAGGCGCAACTCAAAAAGGTAAGCCTGAATTCAAGGGTGGAACTGTAACGGTTGATGGAGTAGAAAAAACTGTTCCAATCAACGAAGCTGTTCCAGCAACATTTGACGATGGAACAACAACTAAGACTGTTGAAGATGTTGGTACATACACAGTAGCAGCAGACGGTACGGTTACATTTGTACCAGAAAAATCATTTGTCGGAACTGCACCAGCTGTGACAGTTGTCCGCGAAGATAAGAACGGAACAAAAGCTTCAGCAACCTACACACCAACAGTTACACCAGTAACACCAACTGCAACACCAGTTGAAACTACAGATATCCAAGGTGCTACACAAACTGGTAAACCTGTATTTACTGAAGGCGATAGCCGTGTACCAATGGATGATGATACACCTGCAACCTTCGAAGATGGTTCAACAACGAAGACAATTCCAGGTGAAGGTACCTACACAGTAGCACCAGACGGAACAGTAACATTTGTCCCAGAAAAATCATTCACAGGTAAAGGAACAGGCGTAACAGTTAAACGTGTAGATAAGAACGGTACACCAGTTACTGCTAAATACACACCAACTGTGACTCCAGTAACCCCAACAGCAACTCCTGCTGAATCTGAAGCACCTCAAGGTGTAGTTCAAACTGGTACTGTAACCTTCACAGAAGGTGATCCAGTTGCACCAATCGACAAGGATACGATTACTCTTCTTGATGAAAATGGTCAACCAGCAGCTTCAGTAGTTGCTAAGTCGCCAGAAGGTAAAGAAATCGGTACATTCACAGTTGATAAAGCAACAGGTGTTGTAACCTTCACACCAACTGACAAGTCATACTCAGGTGATGTTGTTGCCGTTAAGGTTCAAGCTAAAGATGCCAACGGTACACCGGCTGAAACAACATACACACCTAAGATTACTCCAGTTGTTCCAACAGCTGAAGATGCTACTTCAACTGATAAACAAGGCCAAACCCAAACAGGTAAACCTAAGTTTACAGAAGGTGATCCAGTAGTTCCAATGGATGATGATACACCAGCAACCTTCGAAGATGGTTCAACAACGAAGACTATCCCAGGTGAAGGAACCTACACAGTAGCTCCAGATGGAACAGTCACATTTGTCCCAGAAAAATCATTCACAGGAACAGGAACAGGCGTGACTGTTAAACGTGTCGATAAGAACGGTACACCAGTTACTGCTAAATACACACCAACTGTAACACCAGTAACACCAACTGCAACACCAGCAGAATCAGAAGCGCCTCAAGGTGTGGTTCAAACTGGAACTGTAACCTTTACAGAAGGTGACCCAGTTGCACCAATTGACAAGGATACCATCACTCTTCTTGATGAAAATGGACAACCAGCAGAATCTGTAGTTGCTAAATCACCAGAAGGTAAAGAAATCGGTACTTTCACAGTTGATAAAGAAACAGGTGTTGTAACCTTCACACCAACTGATAAATCTTACTCAGGGGAAGTCGTTCCAGTTAAGGTTCAAGCTAAAGATGCTAACGGTACTGCTGTGGAAACAACCTACACACCTAAGATTACACCGGTCGTACCAACTGCTGAACCTGCAACATCGACAGATATCCAAGGTAAAACACAAACAGGTACACCAACCTTCACACCTGGTAACCCTGCAATCCCAATGGATGATGATACACCTGCAACATTTGAAGATGGATCAACAAGCAAGACAATTCCAGGTGAAGGAACTTACACAGTTGCTCCAAATGGAACTGTAACCTTTGTACCAGAGAAATCATTCACAGGAACAGGTACAGGCGTAACGGTTAAACGTGTTGATAAGAATGGTACTCCAGTTACTGCAACTTATACACTAACTGTAACACCAGTAATTCCAACTGCTGAACCTGCTGAATCAGTAGCCCCTCAAGGTGTAGTTCAAACTGGAACAGTAACCTTCACAGAAGGTGACCCAGTTGCACCAATCGACAAGAATACCATTACTCTTCTTGACGAAAATGGTCAACCAGCTGCATCAGTAGTTGCTAAATCACCAGAAGGTAAAGAAATCGGTACCTTCACAGTTGATAAGGAAACAGGTGTTGTAACCTTCACACCAACTGACAAGTCATACTCAGGTGATGTTGTTGCCGTTAAGGTTCAAGCTAAAGATGCCAACGGTACACCGGCTGAAACAACATACACACCTAAGATTACTCCAGTAGTTCCAACAGCTGAAGATGCTACTTCAACTGATAAACAAGGTCAAACCCAAACAGGTAAACCTAAGTTTACAGAAGGTGATCCAAACGTACCAATGGATGATGATGTTCCTGCAACATTCGAAGATGGTTCAACAACTAAGACTATCCCAGGTGAAGGAACCTACACAGTAGCTCCAGATGGAACAGTCACATTTGTCCCAGAGAAATCATTCACAGGAACAGGAACAGGCGTGACTGTTAAACGTGTCGATAAGAACGGTACACCAGTTACTGCTAAATACACACCAACTGTAACCCCAGTAACACCAACTGCAACACCAGTTGAAACTACAGATATCCAAGGTGCTACCCAAACAGGTAAGCCTAAGTTTACAGAAGGTGATCCAGTAGTTCCAATGGATGATGATACACCAGCAACCTTCGAAGATGGTTCAACAACTAAGACTATCCCAGGTGAAGGTACATACACAGTAGCACCAGACGGAACTGTAACATTTGTACCAGAAAAATCATTCACAGGAGCAGGAACAGGCGTGACTGTTAAACGTGTAGATAAGAATGGTACACCAGTAACAGCTACCTACACACCAACTGTGACTCCGGTGACACCAACAGCGGAACCAGCTACAACTATTGGACCAAAAGGTCAAGAACAGTCTGGTAAACCAACATTCAAGGAAGGCGATAGCCGTGTTCCAATGAATGATGATGTTCCGGCAACATTTGACGATGGTTCAACAACTAAGACTATTCCAGGTGTTGGTACATACACAGTAGCACCAGACGGAACTGTAACCTTCAAACCAGAACCTGAATTTACAGGAACAGCTCCATCAGTTACAGTTGTTCGTGAAGATATGAACGGAACAAAAGCTTCTGCAACCTACACACCAACAGTAACACCAGTTACTACATTTGTAGATAAAGAAGGTAAAGCAATTCCGGGTTATCCAACAGAAGACGGCGAAAATCCTAAGAAAGATATTCCAGGCTACCGCTTCGTAGAGACTAAGAAACTTCCAAACGGAGACACTGAACATGTCTACGAAAAAGTGAAGACTAGTCACAAGGATAAAGACGGAAATGAAATTCCAGGATATCCAACAGAAGATGGCGAAAATCCTAAGAAAGACATTCCGGGCTACCGCTTCGTAGAAACTAAGAAACTTCCAAACGGGGACACAGAACATGTCTACGAAAAAGTGAAGACTAGTTACAAGGATAAAGACGGAAATGAAATTCCAGGATATCCAACAGAAGATGGCGAAAATCCTAAGAAAGACATTCCAGGCTACCGCTTCGTAGAGACTAAGAAACTTCCAAACGGAGACACTGAACATGTCTACGAAAAAGTGAAGACTAGTCACAAGGATAAAGACGGAAATGAAATTCCAGGATATCCAACAGAAGATGGCGAAAATCCTAAGAAAGACATTCCGGGCTACCGCTTCGTAGAAACTAAGAAACTTCCAAACGGGGACACAGAACATGTCTACGAAAAAGTGAAGACTAGTTACAAGGATAAAGACGGAAA
>NZ_JALDVV010000012.1:11939-53682 GCF_023110375.1 Streptococcus mitis
CCAACAGAAGATGGCGAAAATCCTAAGAAAGACATTCCAGGCTACCGCTTCGTAGAGACTAAGAAACTTCCAAACGGCGACACAGAACACGTTTATGAGAAGGTTAAGACTCCAGATCCAGAGCCAACTCCAGATCCAGAGCCAACTCCAGATCCAGAGCCAACTCCAGATCCGAAACCAACTCCAGATCCAGAGCCAACTCCAGATCCAAAACCAACTCCAGATCCAAAGCCAACTCCAGATCCAAAGCCGACTCCAGATCCAAAGCCGACTCCAGATCCAGAACCGACTCCAGATTCAGAAAAACCAGAAGCTCCAGTTAAACCAACTCCAGCTAAGGAAAATGCTCCTCAATTGCCAAATACTGGTACTGAAGATCATGCTAGCCTTGCAGCTCTTGGTTTAGTAGGTGTCTTGAGTGGATTTGGACTTATCGCTCGTAAAAAGAAAGAAGACTAATCAACTCTGTAAAGTAGTGGAAAAGTCACCTTTCTAATTAAAAACTAGTACATCCAAAGATGTACTAGTTTTTTTATCTCTTTGCTGCTTGTTTTAAGGATAGAACTATGCTACAATCTTGTAAAATAAACAAGGATATCAAGATATGAAAAGTGAATACCAAAAAATGATTGCGGGAGAACCCTATCGCCCGTTCGATCCAGAACTTCGTGCTCTAGCACAAATAGCTCGACAAAAGCAAGCTTCCTTTAATGAAGAAGCCAATCCAATAAAAGGTATGGAAATCATCAAAGGCTGGTTTGGTTCAACTGGTGAAAACCTCTATGTCAATACTCGTTTGGTAGTGGATTATGGGGTCAATATTCATTTGGGAGAAAATTTCTATTCCAATTGGAATCTGACCATGTTGGATGTTTGTCCTATTACCATTGGCGACAATGCTATGATTGGTCCTAACTGCCAATTTTTAACACCCCTTCATCCACTGGATCCAGATGAACGAAATTCAGGTTTAGAATTTGGAAAACCAATTACAATCGGTAAGGACTTCTGGGCAGGTGGTAGGGTTATTATCCTTCCAGGTGTTACACTAGGTGATAACGTTGTTGCAGGAGCAGGAGCTGTCATTACTAAATCTTTTGGTGATAATGTAGTTCTGGCAGGCAACCCAGCACGAGTTATCAAAGAAATTCCAGTCAAAGAAAATTAAAAGAACAGCGAAATGCTGTTCTTTTTTTGCACCATAAGCAATGATTGTTAATGAATTTCGGATGGGCTTAAGAAAACTTTCAGAAAAAGTTTAGGCTTATTTTAGGAAAGTCACGTAGACTAAGAGCATGTAAAATGAAAGTCGAGGAAACGAGCATGAAAGCAAAAAAATGGACATTCTTATTAACGAGTATAGCAACTCTAGCACTGGTAACAGCTTGTACCCAGTCAACTTCAAATACAAGCAATAGTGCTGCAACAACTACATCCACTACAGATGCTAAGAAAACTAACTATTTCACAGACAAGGACTATGATACTTCTTATGATGAAAAGACAGCAGCAACTGTAACTCTGTCAGGATCAACAGCGAAGGTATCTGGTGACGGAGTTGCCGTATCGGATTCTACCGTCACAATTTCTAAGTCAGGAATCTATGTGATTTATGGTCAATCTGACGGTGTTCAAATCAAGATTGAAGCTGAAAAGACTGATGATGTACATATCGTCCTAAACGGTGTGACTATGACCAACACCAATGCAGCTATTTCCGCTACATCAGCTGGTCATGTTTACCTAACTCTAGCAGATGGCACAACCAATAGCCTCTCAGATTCAGCTTCTAATAGTGATGAAAAAGCTGATGCAGCCCTCTTCTCTAAAGTGGACTTGACCATCAACGGTAAAGGAACTCTCAATGTAGATGGTAAGAAAAACAATGGTATTAAGGCAAATGATACACTTCACATCACAGGTGGAACCTACAACATCACAGCAGTCGGGGATGCCTTTAATGTCAATGATGAATTCAACATTACCGGCACAACCATGACTATCGATGCCAAGGAAGACGGAGTTAAGGTCGACAATGATGAGGACACATCTGTAGGAACCATGTATCTCTCTGATAATACCATCACTGTTACTGCAGGGGACGATGGTATCCACGCATCAGGTGATTTGGTTATTGATAGTGGTACCTATACCGTTAAGAATTCTACAGAAGGACTTGAAGGTAAGTCAATCACTATCAACGGTGGAGACATTACCATATACTCAACAGATGATGGTGTCAATGCGGCCAACAAAAACGCCCAACAAAGTGAAATCTTCTTTGCTATGAATGGTGGGAATTTAACCGTTGAAGTTGGTCAAGGGGACACGGATCCAATTGACTCAAATGGTAACATTACTGTTACGGGAGGGACCATCAAAATGACTGGTCAAACTGGTTTTGACTTTGATGGAACAGCGACTTACACAGGCGGAGACATCTATTTCAATGGTGAAAAACAAACTGAGATTGTCAATTCGATGCCTGGTGGAGGTGGACCTCAAGGGAATGGTGGCCCTGGTGGACGACCATAAAAGAAAATCTCCTTTCTCGAAAGAGAAGGGAGAGTTTCTTATGTTATTAGGACGAGAAAGAATTATTCTCCGTCTTTTTTAAAGATGTTTTTTACGCCAGATACTGCACCTTCGACAGCTTCTTTTGCATCTTCAGCAACTTCTTTAGCTTTTGAAGCTACCTTTTCTGCAGCTCCTTCTGTTTGAGTTTTTGTATCGCCAGTTAGTTTACCAAAGCCTTCTTTAACAGAACCTTTAGCTTGGTTGAATTTTTCTTCGATTGACATGGGGGATACCTCCGTTAATTTTTTGTATTATCTAAATTACATCAGATATTGGTTTAAGTATATACCCTTTTATGCTAAAAAGCAAAAAACTGATACGAAAAGCATCAGTTTATTTTTTAATAGGTTACAACATTCAATTGACCTTTATCATATTCAGCGATAAAGATATTTGAGACTTCTTCGAAACCTTCTTCTTTCAATTTCTCAGTTAGCCACTCCTCGGATTTGCCAATGGTTTCTAGGATTTCAACTTGGACAACACCGTCTGTGATGACTGGGTACTTAGGATTTTCGTCACCCATTCTTACGACAATTAGTTGTCCGTTTTGCTCAATCACAGCTCTCTTGACATCCTTTAATTGAAAGATTCCTTGAGCGCGCAATTTAAGAGCAACATCAGCAGCAGCTAGACCTTTTGAGCGACAGGCTTCTGGATCTAATGTTCCATTTTTAATGATAATCGTAGGTTTTCCGTCAATCAGATGTTTAATGAAGGAAACATTGGTATTCAACCATTTGAGGAGTAAAATGAGAATAGTCCAGATAATGAGGATAACAATGTATTGGATGATGGTGATAGAACTATTGTAGATAACCCCACCGATAATACCCCCGAGAACAAAGTTCTGGATTTGATCTACTGCAGAACTTGGTGCTAAATTTCCTTTACCTGTTACGTTAATAACAAAAACAAGAGAAAGTAGCCCCAAGGCTAATTTAATTGCAATCGTAGCAAAAAAGCTTATCATTTTTCAACCTCCACGAGTTCAACATCTGATTTATAGAGTTCCATTTTTTCTAATAAATAGCTATCTTGGTCAGTCCCGCTAATGGCACGATAAAAATTGTCACCTACTTTAATAATCGCCCCATCAGTCACTGCTGATGTGTTGACATAAACATTTTTCTTATCAACACCTAACTCTTTTGATACAATTTCGATGAAGTGCAAGGAACTACGAAATTGATTATCATTGGATTGGTTGTTTTGAAGATTCGTAATGCTAATCAATACAAAAGCAATTAACGTCAAAATAGAAATGAGCGATAATTCACGGAACTTGCTCCCTTTTTTATCTTTGAAAGCCTTAAATGCAAAGAATCCAGTCACAATCACTAAGAGCGTCGACACAATCATCATGACCCAATTCTGTTGACTAATCTGGCTTAGAACATAGTCATATGAATAGAATTTCATAAGATTTCTCCCTTTTTCAAATTCAATCTATTATACACTAATTCCTAAACTATAGCAATGTTACCATTAGGGGAAAAGCATTTAATTGTTGTTTCATATTTAAAATAAGGTTTTCTGATGTATCTTAGGATTCCGTCTTGACTTTCGTTTAGCTTTTGTTATAATAGTACAAATTTAGAGGAGGTATTCTATGATTCAAAAACATGCTATTCCTATTTTAGAGTTTGATGATAATCCTCAGGCAGTCATTATGCCGAATCATGAAGGCTTGGATTTACAGTTACCAAAGAAGTGCATCTATGCATTTTTGGAGGAGGAGATTGATCGTTATGCTCGAGAAGTAGGAGCAGAGTGCGTTGGCGAGTTCATTTCTGCCACTAAAACCTATCCAGTTTATGTCATGGACTACAAAGGCGAAAAAGTGTGTCTAGCCCAAGCTCCTGTCGGTTCTGCCCCGGCCGCCCAGTTTTTGGATTGGTTGATTGGCTATGGTGTGGAGAAAATTATTTCCACCGGTACTTGTGGCGTGTTAGCGAATATAGAAGAAAATGCCTTTTTGGTTCCAGTCCGAGCGCTACGTGATGAAGGGGCTAGTTACCATTATGCGCCACCTTCTCGTTATATGGATGTACATGTAGAAGCGATTTCTGCTATCGAGCAAGTCTTGGAACAACTAGGTATTCCTTATGAAGAGGTTATGACTTGGACGACAGACGGTTTTTACCGAGAAACGGCTGAAAAGGTGGCTTATCGCAAGGAAGAAGGCTGTGCTGTTGTGGAGATGGAGTGTTCTGCGCTTGCGGCAGTAGCCCAACTGCGTGGGGTTCTCTGGGGAGAATTGTTGTTTACAGCTGATTCCTTAGCAGACTTGGACCAGTACGATAGTCGTGACTGGGGTTCAGAAGCTTTCGAGAAAGCCTTGGAACTCTGCCTTGAGATAGCCTTTCAGATATAGCTACTCTCCTACTTTTTATGGTACAATGGATGTATGTTATTCAAATTATTTGTGAAAAAAATTGAGAGAGCCTTGGGCGGACTTTCGCCAGCTCGTCGTATCTTTTTAAGTTTCGCTGGAGTTATTCTTATAGGCTCTCTTCTTTTGAGTTTGCCTTTTGTTCAGGCAAATGGTTCTCAGGCCACTTATTTTGACCATCTTTTTACGACGGTGTCCATGGTCTGTGTGACTGGCCTTTTTACGCAACCAGTGGCTACGACCTATAATGTCTGGGGGCAGTTGATTTGTATGCTCTTGATACAGATTGGTGGTCTGGGGCTCATGACCTTTATCGGGGTCTTTTATATTCAGGGGAAGCAAAAGCTCAGTCTTCGCAGTCGTGAAACCATTCAGGAGAGTTTTAGTTATGGGGAAAGTAAGTCTTTGAAGTCTTTTATGCGTTCCATCTTTTTGACGACTTTTCTGGTAGAGGGTTTGGGAGCTTTTCTTCTTAGTTTCCGTTTTATTCCTGAGTTTGGCTGGGGGCGAGGCATTTTCACCTCTATCTTTTTAGCCATTTCAGCCTTTTGTAATGCTGGTTTTGATAATTTCGGCAGTAGCAGTTTAGTGGCTTTTCAGACGGATCCCTTGATCAATCTGGTCATTTCTGGCTTGATTATCACAGGTGGTCTTGGCTTTATGGTCTGGTTTGACTTGGCAACCCAGTTTGACAAGAAGAAAAAACGTCGTCTGCGGTTCCACACCAAGCTGGTTCTATTCTTGACTGCAGGGATTTTGCTGTTTGGGACAGTATCCACACTCTTTACGGAGTGGCACAATCCAGGAACCATTGGCAATCTCAGTGTTCCAGAGAAAGTGCTGGTTAGCTTTTTCCAAACCGTTAGCATGAGAACGGCAGGTTTTGCCTCTATTGACTACACTCAAGCTCGGCCTGTGACCTTGTTTATCTATATCCTACAGATGTTTCTTGGAGGAGCGCCTGGAGGGACGGCTGGGGGTCTTAAGATTACGACTTTCTTTGTCTTATTGGTCTTTGCGCGTAGTGAATTGCTGGGCTTACCTCATGCTAATGTTGCGAAGAGAACCATTGAGGCTCGAACAGTCCAAAAATCCTTTAGTGTCTTCATTATCTTTTTGATGACCTTCTTGTTGGGCTTGATGTTGTTGGGAATTACAGCAGAAGGAACACCGCGATTTATCTACCTCATGTTTGAGACCATTTCAGCTCTTGCGACAGTTGGAGTAACGGCAAATCTGACGCCAGAATTGGGCAAGCTAGCTCTTAGCATTGTCATGGTGCTCATGTTTATTGGCCGTATCGGTCCCTTGACCTTGCTGGTTAATCTAGCTGACTACCAGCCTGATAAGAAAGATTTGATTCAGTATATGAAAGCAGATATTAGTATTGGATAAGAAAGGAAGAACTATGTCAGATCGTACGATTGGAATTTTAGGTTTGGGGATTTTCGGGAGTAGTGTCCTGACGGCCCTAGCCAAGCAAGATATGAATATCATTGCCATTGATGACCACGCCGAGCGCATCAATCAATTTGAGCCAGTTTTGGCGCGTGGAGTTGTTGGCGATATTACAGACGAGGAACTCCTCAGAACTGCAGGAATTGATACCTGTGATACGGTTGTAGTGGCAACAGGGGAAAATCTAGAGTCGAGTGTGCTTGCGGTTATGCATTGTAAGAATCTAGGGGTACCAAGGGTTATTGTCAAGGTCAAAAGCCAGACAGCTAAGAAGGTGCTAGAAAAAATCGGTGCTGACTCGGTGATTTCACCTGAGTATGAAATGGGGCAGTCTCTAGCGCAGACCATTCTCTTTCATAATAATGTTGATGTCTTTCAGCTGGATAAAAATGTGTCTATCGTGGAGATGAAAATTCCGAGTGTTTGGGCAGGTCAAAGCCTGAGCCAGCTGGATCTACGTGGCAAATACAATCTCAATGTCCTAGGATTTCGTGAACAAGAAAATTCACCACTGGATGTCCAGTTTGGACCTACTGACCTCTTGAAGGCAGATACCTATATCTTGGCGGTCATTAACAACCAGTATCTAGATGACTTGGCAGAATTAAATTCGTAAGGAGGGGGATCCCCTCTTTTTTGATGTCCAAAATAGCAAATAGAGATAGCAACCCTTGTATTCTAATAAAAGTCCTTCAAAGTCTGGACTTTATGGTAAAATAGAAAGAAGTGACAAGAGAGAAAGAAAAAATCAGTCCCCTAAAGGAGTAGATTATGAAGTTATTGTCTATCGCCATTCCTAGCTATAATGCCGCTGCCTATCTTCATTATTGTGTGGAGTCGCTAGTGATTGGTGGTGAGCAAGTTGAGATTTTGATTATCAATGATGGGTCTCAGGACCAGACTCAGGAAATAGCTGAGCGTTTAGCCAGCAAGTATCCTGGCAACGTTAGAGCTGTTTATCAGGAAAATAAGGGCCATGGCGGTGCGGTCAATCGTGGCTTGGCGGAGGCTTCTGGACGCTATTTTAAAGTAGTGGATAGTGATGACTGGGTGGATCCTCGTGCCTACTTGAAAATTCTTGAAACCTTGCAGGAACTAGAGAACGAGGGGCAGGAAGTTGATGCCTTTGTGACTAATTTTGTATATGAAAAGGAAGGCCAGTCTCGTAAGAAGAGTATGAGTTACGAGTCAGTCTTGCCTGTCCAGCAGATTTTTGGCTGGGATCAGGTTGGAAATTTCTCCAAAGGCCAGTATATCATGATGCACTCGCTGATTTACCGGACAGATTTGTTGCGAGCGAGTCAGTTCCAATTGCCTGAGCATACTTTTTATGTCGATAATCTCTTTGTCTTTACCCCCCTTCAGCAGGTCAAGACCATGTACTATCTGCCTGTCGATTTCTATCGTTATTTGATTGGGCGTGAGGACCAGTCTGTCAATGAGCAAGTGATGATTAAGCGCATTGACCAGCAACTCAAGGTCAATCGACTCTTGGTAGACCAGCTTGATTTGTCCCAAGTGAGTCATCCAACAATGCGAGAATATTTGCTGAATCATATTGAAATCACGACGGTGATTTCCAGCGCCCTGCTCAACCGATCAGGCACAGCAGAGCATCTTGCCAAAAAACGGGAGCTGTGGACCTATATTCAGCAGGAAAATCCAGAGATTTTTCAGGCTATCCGCAAGACCATGCTCAGCCGTTTGACCAAACATTCAGTCTTGCCAGCTCGAAAACTTTCTAATGTCGTCTATCAAATCACCAAATCTGTTTATGGATTTAATTAATATAAGTATTTTATAAGAGGGATTTAAGAAAAATTTTAACTTTTTCTTAATCCTTTTTAATTTTAGGAGATTATACTAGAGTTATCAAATAAAGAAAAACTCTAAGGAGAATCCTATGAAATTCAATCCAAATCAAAGATATACTCGTTGGTCTATCCGCCGTCTTAGTGTCGGTGTTGCCTCAGTTGTTGTAGCCAGTGGCTTCTTTGTCCTAGTTGGTCAACCAAGTTCTGTACGTGCCGATGCGATCAATCCAACCCCTGCTCAAGTTGGGCCAGATGCTACTTCGGTGAGTGAAAAGAGTGATTTACCAGTAGGAGTTCTCAAAGAAGCAGTCGATACAGCTCTTCCTTCAGAACAGGTAGACTCAACACCTAAAGCAAGCTTGGATGCTACAAGTTCTCCAGAAAAAGTGAATGTAGCTGATAAAGACCAAGTGGTGGCGCCAAAAGAAGAAGTGCAAGCAAAATCAGAATCTAAGAAAGAAACAGAGGATGCGGTTAAACCTGCAACAAATTCTGCGCCTACAGTTTCTGGACAAGACCGTGAAGCAAATGAAGCTCAACCAGCCACCACTCCAGCTGAAGTGCAAAAGGGCGTGGCTGACAATACTAAAGACACAGTAGATGTTCCAGCTACTTACTTGGATAAAGCCAACTTCCCAGGCCCATTCACAGCCGGCGTCAACCAAGTTATTCCATACGAATTCTTCGCCGGTGACGGTATGTTAACTCGCCTTATCTTGAAAGCATCCAACAAGGCTCCATGGTCAGACAATGGTTCAGCTAAAAATCCAGCTCTTCCACCAGTAGAAAAATTGGGCAAAGGCCTTTACTTCTATGAAGTAGATTTAGCTGGTACCCAAGGCAAATCAGATAAAGACCTTCTTGACCTCTTAAAACAAAACGGCACTCAAAGCTATAAAGCTACTATCAAAGTATACGGTGCAAAAGATGGCAAGGCTGATTTGACTAATCTCGTAGCGACTAAGGATTTAGATGTCAATTTGAATGGCTTAACTACTCCAGCCGAAGTCCAAAAAGGTGTGGCCGACAACACTAAAGACACAGTAGACGTCCCAGCCACTTACTTGGATAAAGCTAACTTCCCAGGCCCATTCACAGCCAGCGTCAACCAAGTCATACCATACGAATTCTTCGCTGGTGACGGCATGTTGACTCGCCTTATCTTGAAAGCATCAGACAAAGCTCCATGGTCAGACAACGGCTCAGCTAAAAATCCGGCTCTCCCACCAGTAGAGAAATTGGGCAAAGGTCTTTACTTCTATGAAGTAGACTTGGCCGGCACTCAAGGAAAATCTGATAAAGAACTTCTTGACCTCTTGAAACAAAACGGCACTCAAAGTTATAAAGCTACTATCAAAGTGTACGGTGCCAAAGACGGCAAAGCTGATTTGAGCAATCTCGTAGCGACTAAAGAATTGACAGTAAACTTGAATGGACATCAGTCTCTGATTCCGATGCAGTCAGATTTCGTCCCATCTTCTAATGGTTCAGCTATGTCGGATCCAATGATGAATAGTCATCAAGATGCATCTAATATGAAAGCTCAAGTGCCTAGTGCCAATCAAGATGAGATGAAATCTAAAATGCCAGCTGCTAGTCAGGATAAGATGATGCCTAACAAAGAGCAGGACAAAACCATGAATGCTAGCCAGCCTATGGCAACACCAGGCATGAAACAAGCTCAAGCTCAAGCTCAAGCTCAAGCAGCCTCAAGCAAAATGTCTGATGAAGGCAAGATGGTATCTAATAACAAGGTATCAAGTCCAATGATGGCTGATCAAATGAAAGACCAAAAAGACATGCTTCCATATACTGGTGAAGCCCAAACCTCAATGGCTACTCTTGGATTCTTTGGATTAGCCTTGGCCGGCCTGCTAGGTGGACTCGGTTTGAAAGCTAAAAAAGAAGAAAATGACTAGTCTAACTACAGACTTTCTATCTAGGATATGAAAAATCTAGATATCGTTTAGAATGTTCGTAAAGAGATTAAAATAGTGTTATACTATTGTGGTATAGCACTGTTTTTTTCAAAGGAGAGACAGATGGGAAAGACAATTTTACTCGTTGACGACGAGGTAGAAATCACAGATATTCATCAACGTTATCTGGTTCAGGCAGGATATCAGGTTTTGGTGGCCCATGATGGGGTAGAGGCCTTGGAAATCTTCAAGCGAAAACCAATTGATTTGATTATTACAGATATCATGATGCCTCGAATGGATGGTTATGATTTGATTAGTGAGGTTCAGTATCGATCTCCAGATCAGCCTTTTCTCTTTATCACGGCTAAGACTAGCGAGCAGGACAAGATTTACGGTCTGAGCTTAGGGGCAGATGACTTTATTGCCAAGCCCTTTAGCCCTCGTGAGTTGGTTTTGCGTGTCCACAATATCTTGCGTCGCCTTCATCGTGGAGGTGAGACAGAGGTCGTCAGTCTCGGGGATTTACGGATGAATCACGGTAGCCATGAGGTCCAAGTCGGAGATGTGGCGATTGATTTGACAGTCAAATCCTTCGAACTTCTATGGCTTTTAGCCAGCAATCCAGAGCGGGTTTTCTCTAAGACAGACCTCTATGAAAAGGTCTGGCAAGAAGACTACGTAGATGATACCAATACCTTGAATGTTCATATTCATGCTCTTCGACAGGAGTTGGCTAAACATGCTAGTGCAGAAACACCCACCATCAAAACCGTCTGGGGCTTGGGCTACAAAATTGAGAAAGCGCGAGGTAGTTAATGAAATTAAAAAGTTATATTTTAGTGGGGTATGTCATTTCAACACTCCTAACGATTATCGTGGTTTTTTGGGCTGTTCAAAAAATGCTGATTGCGAAAAGCGAGATTTACTTTTTGCTTGGAATGACTATCGTTGCCAGCCTTGTCGGTGCTGGGATTAGTCTCTTTCTCCTGTCGCCTGTCTTTACTTCATTGGGCAAACTCAAGGAACATGCCAAGCGGGTAGCGGACAAGGATTTTTCTTCAAATCTGGAGGTTCAAGGACCTGTAGAATTTCAGCAATTAGGGCAAGCTTTCAATGAAATGTCCCATGATTTGCAGGCCACCTTTGATTCCTTGGAAGAAAGCGAACGAGAAAAGGGCTTGATGATTGCTCAACTTTCGCATGATATCAAGACCCCCATCACTTCGATCCAAGCGACGGTAGAAGGGATTTTGGATGGGGTTATCAAGGAAGGAGAACAGGAGCATTATCTAGCAACCATTGGGCGTCAGACGGAAAGACTCAATAAACTGGTTGAAGAGTTGAATTTTTTGACTCTAAATACAGCTAGAAATCAGATGGAAACGACCAGCAAGGACAGTATTTTTCTGGACCAGCTCTTGATTGAGTGCATGAGTGAATTTCAGTTCTTGATTGAGCAGGAGGAGCGAGATGTTCATTTACAGGTAATCCCAGAATCTGCCCGGATTGAGGGAGATTATGCCAAACTTTCTCGTATCTTGGTGAATCTGGTCAATAATGCTTTTAAGTATTCTGCTCCAGGGACCAAATTGGAAGTGGTGGCTAAGCTGGAAAATAACCAGCTTTCAATCAGTGTGAGCGATGAGGGACAGGGTATTGCCCCAGAGGATTTGGAGAATATTTTCAAACGCCTTTATCGTGTAGAAACTTCGCGTAACATGAAAACAGGTGGTCATGGTCTTGGTCTTGCGATTGCGCGTGAATTGGCCCATCAATTGGGTGGAGAAATTACAGTCAGCAGCCAGTACGGCATCGGAAGTACCTTTACCCTCCTTCTCAATCTCTCTGGCAGTGAAAATAAAGCTTAAACCCCCTTTACAAATCTAGCCATTCATGGTAGAATGGATTTTGTGTGAAATATCAGCAGGAAAGTATGAAGCTCGTCAACAGGTGTCTTATGATAAGTAACCTTGGCTGTTTAGGCGAAGGGCATCTGCACGAATCAGGGCTTTCTAAGTGACTATTTCCACCGAAATATTATTTATATCAGGAGGACATTTACATGTCACGTTATACAGGACCATCTTGGAAACAAGCTCGTCGCCTTGGCCTTTCACTTACAGGTACAGGTAAAGAATTGGCACGTCGTAACTACGTACCAGGACAACACGGACCAAACAACCGTTCTAAATTGTCAGAATACGGTTTGCAATTGGCTGAAAAACAAAAACTTCGTTTCACTTACGGTGTAGGTGAAAAACAATTCCGTAACTTGTTCGTACAAGCTACAAAAATCAAAGGCGGAATCCTAGGTTTCAACTTCATGCTTCTTTTGGAACGTCGTTTGGATAACGTTGTTTACCGTCTTGGTCTTGCGACTACTCGTCGTCAAGCTCGTCAATTCGTAAACCACGGTCACATCCTTGTTGACGGAAAACGCGTTGATATCCCATCATACCGCGTAACTCCAGGTCAAGTGATCTCAGTTCGTGAGAAATCATTGAAAGTTCCAGCTATCCTTGAAGCAGTAGAAGCTACTCTTGGACGTCCAGCATTCGTATCATTCGACGCTGAAAAATTGGAAGGTTCATTGACTCGCTTACCAGAACGCGACGAAATCAACCCAGAAATCAACGAAGCACTTGTCGTTGAATTCTACAACAAAATGCTTTAATTTTAAGATATATCTTACAGAAAGCCTACAACAGTGGGCTTTTTGCTTTGTCTTAAAACGTTGATTTCTGGGTTTGTAATCATTTTTGTCATCACTTATAACGAACTAACAGCTTTCTCATAAAATGAGACGGCTGTTTTTGCTTTTTCTTTGGAGAGATGACTGTAAGTGTCCATAGTCATAGCCAGTGTAGAATGACCTAGACGGTGTTGCAATTCTTTATACGGTATTCCAGAGTTTAGTAAAAGACTAGCGTGTGTGTGTCTAAAACCGTGGAATCCAATATTAGGTACACCAGCATGTTTGAAACGTGTGTTTAAACGAGTTGATAGTGTTTTATTGTTTGGGTATTTATGAATAAAATCTGAGAAGACAACAGTTTCAGTTCGACCAAGTTTCCAAGCTTCTTGTCTTTGTCTTTTTTGATACACTTTTAAGACCTCTATAGTTTGTGGGTCAATATCAATTGTGCGATAACTTGCCTCAGACTTTGGGCTGTTAATCTCACCTAAATGATTTAGTGTCTTTGTAATATTCACAGTTGCATTATGTAGGTCAATATCTGACCAGTGTAGAGCTAAGGCTTCGTTAATACGGCAACCAGTAGCAAGAAGAAACTTATACAAAGTAATTTCATAGATATTTCTATATATTGCTAAGTTAGCCTCTTCTAAATAGCTGAGAAATTGCTTTAACTCTAAGTTATTAAAGTGTTTTACTTTGTTTCTACCCTTTTTTATTTTACGAGGAAGAATAACTTCACGAGCTGGATTTATATCAATAATCTGCATTGTCACAGCATATTGTAGGATACGTTTATTTAGCGCGTGAATTTTATCATAGTGTAGAAATGCACCTTCTTCTCTTTTGTTAGCACGTAGAGCTAGTTGATTAACAATGCGTTGGATAGTTGGAGTAGTTAACTTATCTAACCTATAAGAACCAAATAAAGGAATTACATGGTTAGCTAATAGTCGTTTTACTGAATCTTGCGTATTTGGTTTTACTGTGTGTTGATAGCTTTCCCACCATAGTTGAGCTACTTCTTCATAGCTTGTTAGTGAGATTGTTTCCCTTTTAGTACAGCCATTATTTTGGAATTCAGCCTTAGCTAATTGAGCTTTTTTCTTCAGTTCAGTTTTTGTTCTAGCTGTCAGATTAGCTTGTATTCTTTTTCCAGTTGTCATATCGATACCAAGATATACCCTAGAACGATATACAGTGCTACCATTTTGTTTCTTGATTTCTGCTATTTTCATTTCTTAACCTTTCTAACATCAGTAGGCAAGCTGTAAAAGGTTATGAAAAATAGTTATTATGATTTGTGTCTAGAACGAATACCTTCAATTAGTATTTGTAGAGCGGTTAAGTCTTCAGTTGTGAGTGCTTGACCATCAATAGTAATTTTTACATTCTTTCTAAAGATATAATCAAGGTTGATTTTAATATTTTTTCCATTGATAATATCTTGGCTAATATCTTTGTATGTTGTGGATACCCATGGTAAAGATGATGTTTTATCATTGAATTCTATTAAGTCTTTTAACATCTGTTTTTCTTTATCATTATGGATTGAATCCAGATTAATATTTTTAATTATCTCATCAATATAAGAGCTAGCTAATGTTTGATATTCTATATAGTACTCCTCAGAATTTAATCCATCTTGTTCGCATTTTTCTTTTATAGAGCATGCAGCAATACATTCAGTGATTTCAAAGAGCCTCCTTACGCTGGGAATCTTTTTCTCATTTTCAATTTGTGAGACATAAGACTGTGATACTTTCAGATATTCAGCAAGTCTTTTAGTAGTTACGTTACCTTCTGTACGGTATTTTTTAAGATATGCTCCTATCATTTTAACCTCCGTTTAATAACTTTAGTAAAATTTTAACATAAAACTCTTGACATGTAAACAGAAAACTGATAAAATTCAAAACAAAACCCAAGTTAATTAACCTAGTTAACTTGGTTAACAGGCAAGCTGTACTAGTTATGAGAAGATAGTTATGAACAAATATGAAAGAAGGAGGATATATGTATAGTATACCACAAGGGATATTATCTCAAGAAGCAGAACTAGCATTATTGGAGAGGATTGAGCATTTAATAAATGATTATCTATCACATGCAATGCTTTCACCTCATAGTGACTCGTTTGGCTTGATACAACAGAAAGAGTTAATCAAAGAACTAGGAATTAGTTTAGTAACTCTGCATGAATGGGAGAGTTTGGGATTAACCCGATACTGTCCACCAATAGAAGGAACTCGCAAAGTTTTCTATAAGAAATCAGATGTTATGAAGTTCCTTTCAATTACTAGAAGGGAGTAACTATATTATATGAAAAAATAAAAAATATAGTTGAAAAGTCCTATGATTACATGAAATACATAGGAAGTTGTTGCCATGTTGAATCACAGATTCAATTGCTCAAATACACTATACAGTGTGATGTTTATAAACAAAAGGAACATGAATATGTCAATAATTAAGATTAAAGCGAAAGATTCTGTATTAGAATCAGACTATGAATTTGAAACTTACCCTGAGAGTGCTATTCAATCTTTTGATATCTCTACCCCAATAGATAAATATAAGGATGCATGGCAAACATATAAAAATAAGGTAATTGATTCTAACCCACATATATCCGTTTCAGAAAAAGAGAAGCAGAAAAATAGAAAACCTTCTTTTCATATTATGGCAGAATTCTTAATGGCTCATCTCATTGTGGTTAGTATAGCTGAAATAGAGGATGCTGGGGAAGGTAGCTTATTTGTGTACAATCCAAAAGAGGGGATTTATCAACCTGCTTGGGATATAGTTCCTAAATTAGTAAGAAGATTAGAACCTTCTTTTAGGAGTGCTGATATATACGAGATTATTTGTGCACTAAGTTGTAGCTGTAAAAATGTAAGTATATATCAAGGTTTACGTTACATAGCTTTAGGGAATTGTATTTATGATACTTATTATCGGTATGGAATGAAATACAGTCCTTCAATTGTGTTTACACATAAGGTACAAGTAAATTATAATTCAGAAGCAAATTCTCCAGTATTAGGTGGTTGGTCTATTGATTCTTGGTTAGCTGAACTGTTTAATAATGATGCTGAACTAATTCACTTAGCATGGCAAACAATTTTGGCAGTGATACGTGGTTATGCTGATGAGAGAATTATTTGGCTGATTGGAAAAGGAGGAACAGGTAAGGGTAGTTTCCAGGAGTTGCTAATTAACTTAGTAGGTAGGAGTAACACAGCCTCCATGAAACTAACTGAATTAGATGGTAGAAACCGTTTTGCCACTTCACAGTTAATAGGTAAACACTTAGTTATTGGAGATGATAATCCTATTGATAAGGTGATAACAGACCCTTCTACTATGTTTTCTCTAGTTACTCATGATATTGTCACAATCGAAAAGAAAGGCAAACAGGCCTATTCTGCTCGACTTACTCCTGTGATTGTTCAATCATCTAATCGATTGATTAAGATTCAAGGAGACAAAGAAGCTATAGCAAGAAGAACTTTCATACTTCCCTTCGTTTCTGAATTTAACAAAGATGGTTACAAGAGAGAAATAAAGCAGGTTTATCTAAAACGTCAGGATGTATTAGAATATGTATTGCAAAATGCATTAGAATATGATATCAGTGATGGATTCAAGGATATCAGTCACCACCCTGCTATCAAGGAAATTCATGGGAAGTCTATGACAAGTGTTGAACAGTTTTCATCTTATCTGTTTAGTCGTGTGAAATCTACTTTCTTGCCGAATTCATTTATGCTATGGGCATATAAACAATTCTGTGAAGGAAATGGTTTAGAACGAGAAACTAAGGAAGTCTTTCACAAAGAATTAAAAGATGCACTTCCAACAAACTGGGTATTTAAGCCAACATTATCTAGTTGTAAATATTTTGATGAGAGTGATTCGATTCCTTTTGTTCATTCTAAGCCCTTCAGTTTAGATACCACAAAGAGGCATAAAGGGTATGTAATGAAGTCATGCTCTTGATACACTTGAAACAGTAAATTTCATTTCTATTTTCAATTTTATTTGTTTTATTTATCCTAAGAAGTTAGAAATTAGTGTATCAAGTGTATCATTCTAGAGATATACAAAGTGTGAACGACTAGCCCGCCATGAGCGAAGGCAAAGGAGTGAAACACTTTGTTAAGTACCAAATACGCCTAATTTATTCCATGGTCTAATTGACAGCAAGAAACAAGGCACTCTCGTACAAATGAACTGTCCATCCGAAAAACTAAAGCCTTTCGTCTGAGACGTTCTTAGCGTACTTTGTGCCTACTTACTGTCAATTTGCTTTCACGGCATAAAGGCGTATGCTCATGAGATAAGTTAGAGAATAAAAATAGCTATTTAAAGAGGTTTTACATTATAGAATTTTATATTTTTGTAGTGTTGACTTGGTTTAGCTATCAGTTTTTACTGTACAATTGTATCAATTTATCTCTTTGTATTTGTGATTAGTAATGCGCGTGATAATGGGATTTCTAAAGGTCGATTAAAAAATAGAAAAGTAATGGCTGTATGTGAATTTTGCTATTCACCGATTAACTCTCTATCTCAAAAATGTGTTAGTAGTGTGGAATTGTCTGAAGGAGGTTCATGTGATATAAAGGATATACAAAATCCCTGCAATTACTCATTGCAGGGATTTTTAGGTAACTAGGAAAATTTTGTAAGTAGAGAGAATGTTGTTTTAGTCTATTTTGTAGTAGACAGCTTTTTCATCAGATGGATGTGTTTGAGTAATGATAATTCTAGTTTTACTTTTATCAGTTGGGTCTTCGATTGATACCATTTGGTTATTCTCAAATCGTTTCATAGGTATACTTGTTCCAGGGGGATATATTCCCATTGAAGCTCCAGCAACCTCTCCACGTAAGGATAGGTGTAAGGTGTTTTCATTTGAAAGATAAATTCCTTCAATTTTTGTTCCACTTGTTAAACCGTTATTATCAAATGTAACCCAATTTCCTTTTTCATTCCTCCAAGTACCAGCTATACTTGAGTAGTCTCCGTGTAGAATAGCTTGTGTATCAATTTCTTGTGTTGTATTTTCTGTGTGCTTTTCTTCTGATGGAGTCGTGATAAGTGTGGCATCAGTAGCAACCCAGAATTGAAATTTTTCAGAATCTTCCATAATTTTTACTGTGAAAGTAACGGTTGCTCCTTCTTGCCATCCCTCAATCATAGATTTCTTAATTTGTACTTGTACACCAGTCATAGGAGCATTACTAGCTTTTACCCAAATAGTATGGTATGTATTTAGAGCTTTAAAATGTCCTGAGTATTCTTCCCAATATTCTTGACGTATCAGTTTAGTTGTGAATCGGTAGAGTTGTCCTGTTTTAAGTGTGCCGTCATTTTCCATATCTCTAAGTTCTTCTGCTGTAGTATCTATTATACTATCTTCAGTTGAGCTAGAGCTTGTAGTAGATGTGCTGGAAGAAGAGCTGGATGGTGCAGAGGAACTAGAAGTAGTAGAGGAGCTTTGTTGTGAAGATTGATTATCTACTGTTTCTATATTCCTATCTGGCTGTCTAAAGAGTAAAAAAGTAGTTCCTATAACAATAAGAATTAGAAGTGTAATTGAGGTTATAAGAATCCAAAGCTTGTTGCTCTGTGGTAGAGGACAAACTACTACGTGATTCTGATTTTGATAAACTTCAACAATATCATTTACTTTAGGATGAAAAGTTAACTCATTTATAGGAACATTTAGAGTCTCATTTGTGTGGAGTCGAATGATAACATGTGTATCTGAAATGTGAATAATTTGGTTATATATTTTCTTTTTCATGTAGTATTAGTTTTCATACATATAGGCAATCATAAGAGGTAGTGTTTTTGTGGCTTTGAATACCGTTTCATAACTTTGTCTTCCTTTTGCTAGTCCGTACAATGTTATATGGTCATCTTCGGCAATAACTCTATTGTTGTACTCAGAAGGAATAGAAACCAAAATAACTTTATCATAGTCATCATTTATAGCTACACGCAGTGTATAGGCTTTCCCATCTTCCATAGCTTGTAAAACTTTCCCATATACTCTTACTTTAGTATCTACGGCTATTTCATCATGATTCCAACTGTTATAATCCACTTCACCATAATTTGCTTTATCATTGTCTACAGTAATCTTAGGTTTTGATGGTACTGAGGATGATGAACTAGAGCTACTCTCTTTAGATGATGAAGGTGTAGTAGAGCTACTTGCCTTTGAAGAAGATGAAGAGCTAGAGCTATTTTGTGATGTAGTCTTTTTTGAGACTGTGGACTTATTTTCATACATATTTCCACTAAGACCAATAGATAATATAAAAGTTAAAATTGCTATAATAAAAGTCTTTATGGAACTTTTTTTATTAACCTCATTCTTCTTAATAGATGAAATGATAATAAATGTAAGATTTAATACAATTATTATCAATGAAACTATTAAAGTTGTTAACACCATAACTTCTAAGATATTCTCGTTAGAATAGATAGAGATACCTATCATAATTATAGCCATGGTTGCAATTACAAATATGTTTATTTTGCTTACCATTGATAGTTTGTTTAATATAACATTCTTAGCTGTGTCACTTTTTTTACTATTAACTTTTATAGCAATATCACCATATACCTCTACAAAGTCCCCTATACTAGGTTCAAAGTCACAAGATTCAATAGGAATTTCCTTTAAACTTCCATCTTCATAACCTATATAAGCAGTATCTTCAGTTATTTTAATAATTTTCCCTATGTTCATTGGTACTCTCCTATTTTAATATTCCAGAAAACTTAACTTCATCAGGTGCCATTACATAACGATTCACAGCGACTTCTTCTCCACTGAGAGTGTAATAGAATCTAGGGCTATTTACTCCGTGGGATTTGGCAATTTTATATAAAGATTTGTTTAATGCACTGATAATTGCTCTAAGTTCTTTGTTTGAATACGAAGCATTATTTTCTGTGAGAATGATTCTGATGCCAGGTGTTACAGATGTTTTTTCCATTTCAAGCATATGTACTCCTGATTGTGTATTTACTTTATCTACACCTTCTTGAATAGCATTATAGAAAGCATCTAAATCTACTTTTCTGTTTTCTTCATTAGATTTTTTCTCAGATTCTTTAGATTTTTTCTCTGCTTCCTCTTTCAATTTTTTCTGTTTTTCCCGTTCTTCTCGTTCTTGACGCTCTTTTTCTTCTTCTTTAATCTTTTCGATTTGTGTATTAAGTTTTGATGCTACTTCAAATACACGATTAGACAAGTCACTGAATTTGTTTTCGTAATCAGTTTTGTATGTGTCTTTTAGATGTTGAATTTCCTTTTTAACAGATGACAATTCACTATCCTCAGAAACAAGCTTCAAAGCTTCCTCTAGCGTTATATTTGGTTTAATATTTGTTGTGTCATTTTCTAGTGCTTCAACTAGCTTAGTAACACGTTCTGTATCTTTAGCATATTGTTGCTTATGATTGCTTGATTCCATACAAGCATAAAATAAAATTAAAAGAGGAAATATCAATGTAAATCCTATAATGTATTTAAAAATCTTGTTCATGCCTACTATCCTAATTTATTCCTTTCTTATAAACGACTCAATCACTTCAACACTAGCTTGACTTGCTTTCGGTAATATGTCATATACTGTACCATTTGTGAAGTAAGTGAGATTGGGGATTGTTTTGAATCCTACAGTTGTTTTAAAGATATTCCAACTTGTCTTATCTATATGCTCACTATCTAAGTAATACACAGTTGTCTCAGTTTTATCTACTGCTTTTGCTAGCTTTGGAGCAAATTCTTGGCAGTATGGGCAACTCTCTCTCCCTGTGTATAGGTAAAAACTTTCTTGATGTTGTATTTTCTGTTCCACAGCCTCTAAACTTATCTTTTGGAGTCTGTTCACAGCTATCTGGTAGTCTGTTTGTGTCAGAGTGGTTAAGTATGCTGTGAATGTGACAATGATAATAAGTAGTAGTGACAGTAGAATAAGAACTTTTTTACTATTCATCACATCCGTATCCGTCTTTGTCTCTATCTAACCATGGACCGTATTGTGGGTCACTAGCAGGTATGTTTACACGTCCTGCTTTTCGTGCTTCCTTACAGTTTTTGAACGGTCTTAAATTTGATTGTGGAGCAGGCGTAGACGATTGTGTAGGAGTAGTTGTAGTGTGAGATGGGGCTTGTTCTTGCTCTTTTTCTCGTGAAGATGCTTTCCTTTCCTCCTCTTTTGATTTGGAGGCTTCAATACTTGCTTTTTCCTCTTCTTGTGCTTTTTCTGTTTTTCTCACTTCACTGATTACTAACGAACCTTTATCGATTGAATCATATTTTTCTAAAGATACTGTATTTCCTGTATAGACCATAAGTTCATTCATTTTCACAGCTAGTGATTCAGGTGTACGAATAAGAAGCTTCTTGCCTGTTATGCTGTACTCACGGTATTCATCTTTTTCTTCAATCCCAATTACCTCGGCTTCAACTTCGTAGAGTTTATCTGTGTTAGAGAGTTTGTGTGCTATCTCTCTAACTGCTTTGGCTCGTAGTATGATTTTAACTTGTGGTGTATTTAGATAAGCGTCTACAGCTATATGTCCAGTTGGAGACCATTTCTCTATTTTAGAGCTAGTTTCACTACTAGATGATGAAGTAGAGGAAGATGAACTAGACTGTTTAACTTGTGAAGACTGTTTGACAGAATCATTAGCCTTAGTTTGAACTTGTGAGTGTTTAGTGCTACCGCTAGTTAATAGTGTGAAGAACAAAACAAGGATAAGAAGTAGTACAATACTACCTATAATCTTTTGTTCTTTGCTTAATTCCTTAAGCTTTTTAAGCATATATAACCTCCAGGTGTTTAACTTTATTTAATGAAATAAAAAAATATTTCCTAATAGTTATAATTATATCACACAAACTTTAACAAAAGAATATGTTTTTTGCTAATATTTAACTATAGAGAATGTAAACCTGATTGTTTAATCTATAAGATAGATAGTAGATTTAACATAGAGGGTGAAGGAATGGATGATATATTAGAAAAGATAAGTAATCAGATACGAGACTTACGAGCTTCAAAGAAGATTACACAGCAAGAACTAGCAGAAAGAACAAATCTAAGCGTTCCTTATATCAGTCAGATAGAGAATAATCACAGAAATATCTCTTTGGAAACTTTTGTGAAGATTGTTGATGCTTTGGAAGTTCCATTGAGTGATTTTTTCTTACCTTATTCTGTGCCACAAGATACAGAAATGATGGAATTATTATTGAAGATTCAGAGACACCCACAGCATAAGATGATTGTTCATAAGGTGATGGAAATACTTGAATTAAGCCAAGATAGTTAGTGTAAAATAAAAAGCACCTAAAGTGTAATTTATCCGAAATATATCCAACCGTAGACAGTTACTGTAGTATCTATTGCTATTTCAATCATGCTTCAGATTGTTATAGTCTCTTGTGAAGTAATTTTTAATAGTAATCTGTAGGTCAGGTAATTAGAAATTATCCGTACTTTTTGCATATTGTGAGGATTAAAAGTTACGTTATTTAGACAAGGAATGAGAATTATTTTTCTTTATTGAAGAAGTCGATTAAAAAATAAAAAGAAAAAAGAAAGCACTGAATCTGAGTATCCAGTGCTTATCTATTAACTTAAAAAATGTGTTACTAAATCCATTCCCCGTTAGCATTTACAGTATAACCATCAACTGTAGTGCTTACTGCTAATGCTCCTGAGCTATAAGAGTAGTACCATTTAGTGCTAACTTGATACCAACCAGTTTTCATAGAACCTGATTCAGTGAGGTAATACCAAGTACCACTTTGACTAAGCCATCCAGTCTGCATAGAACCTGAGCTGTTTAAGTAGTACCATGTACCAGATTGATTAAGCCAACCTGTTTGCATAGCTCCTGAACCATTGAGATAATACCAATTTCCATTGACTTTTTGCCAACCAGTTTTCATAGAGCCTGAATCAGTAAGATAGTACCAAGAACCTCCTTGATTTAACCAACCTGTCTTCATTTCTCCATCTTGTGCTAGGTAATACCATGCACCGTTTACTTGAACCCAGCCAGATTGCTTGTTGTTTGATTGGTCATAGTAGAACCATTTACCATTTTCTTGTATCCAACCTTGTTTCTGTGTAGTAGGTTTTTCTTCAGATTTTTTATCCTTATTTTCTTCTACCTTAATTTCATTCTGTGTAGTAGACTTTTCTTCTTTCTTTTCCTTCAGTTCAGTCTCTTGTTTTTTCAATGGTTCTTCAGATTTCTTAGTAAGAACTTCTTCAGCTTTAACTGTAGTATCACTCTTAGGCTGTTTCTTGATTCCTACTTTAATCTTTTTAAGAGTATTATATCCTTTACGCTTATTTAATTCAGCGATATACCTAGCATAGCTAAAATCTCCAGCTTCCATACCTCCGTACCTATATTCAGAGATTTTTGCAATTTCTCGCCCATCAGCAATAGGGTCTAGTACCATATCTGTTTCAGGGTGATACCAAGCAAGTTCTCCAGTCTTACCCCAGTAGAATATTCCTCTATGCAAGTTACTAGCAACATCTCCTATGTATACTAAATCTTCGTAACCTGTCTTAGATAATTTTTCTACAAACTCATCTAAATTTTTATTTTGTCGTTTTAGATACTCATTTCTATCTTTTTTCAGTCCTTTTTTAATCTGTTCAACAGTATTTGAACTATAACCGTCATAGTTTTGTTCTATATAGCCACCGTATCTATTTTTTTCAGCAATATACATAGCATAGGCTGTATCTTCTTGTGTTGGCGATTCATCTTCAGGAAAGAAAGATTGTGTTACTTTTTTTACACCATAGTTAAAATATTGATGAGTTATTTCTGAAATCTCTTTGCCATCAACAACAGGGTCTATCACTTTTCCTGTTTCAGGGTGATACCAAGCAAGTTCCCCAGTTTTACCCCAGTAGAAGACTCCAAAACGATTTGTAGCAACATCTCCTACATACTTATAATCATCTCTATCTTCTAGAGTTTTAGAAAAGTTCATTACAAGAAGTCTTAAGCTCTCTTCGCTAGGTTTAGCTTCTACAGACTTAATACCAGCAAAGACTATAAATAGTGCTATAAAAGCTGTAATCATTGTGTTTTTCTTTTTCACTTTAAATACTCCTTTATTTCATAATTTACTTCAAGCAATAAGAAAGTTATTTAGACTCAATTACTTAAATATAAATCGTAGATAATTGTAACATAAACTAAGTAATATCACCTATATTTTCATAAAAAGCCTCCTGTTTATATTTATGTTTAAAACATTGTTAAACACTACCTTAATTATACCACAGTTACATATATATTAGTTAATGTTTTTTAATAATTTTTAACTAAAGTAAACATACAACTTTAATATACAAGATGAATAGGGTAAAATAAAAAGTACCTAAATGGTACTTCTTACTTGCCTACTGAACTCATCACCATGAAATTTGTACTCCTTTTTGTCCACCTTGGAGTAAAGTTTAATCTATTTTATTTAATATGTAAATTCTAAAAATACTACAGAATCAACATTTATAAAGCATAACAAAGTGTAATTTATACTAAATCTATTCTACAACAAAATGCTTTAAGATAAGACTTTATATTGTAAGAAGCCTATAAAAGTGGGCTTTTTACTTTGTCTTAAAATGTTGATTTCTGGGTTTGTCCCCCTTTTTGTCCCCCTTCAAAAGAACTAACAGCTTTCTCATAAAATGAGACGGCTGTTTTTGCTTTTTCTTTGGAGAGATGACTGTAAGTGTCCAGAGTCATAGCTAATGTAGAATGACCTAGACGGTGTTGTAATTCTTTATATGGTATTCCAGAGTTTAGCAAGAGACTAGCGTGTGTGTCTAAAACCATGGAATCCAATATTAGGAACGCTAGCATGTTTGAAACGTGTGTTTAAACGAGTTGATAGTGTTTTATTGTTTGGGTATTGAGGAAATAAGAGAAGTTTAAAAGTTTGTTATTTTAAATTTGATGTTTATAAAATGATTAGCAGATAAGAAAAGGAACAACTTGCCTTAATTGCCTGCAGAATGGTAAGGAGATAAGAGAGAAAACACCTCTTAATGGCTTATCTCATGGTATGAGAGTAGTCTTGAAGTAAGAGTGAACCAAGAGAAAATAAAAAAGCACTTAGAAAAATCTAAGCGCTCAAGAGTAGTGGACGGTGTGCCTGTCCCGTCATCTCATACTATGAAGTTGCGTAGCGACACTATCATTTCTACCTCACTTCTCTTTAAACTAATTATATCATAAAGGAGTAGGAGCTTGACCACTGACGAAGTAGAAAAGAAACAAGAAGTATTAAAAATTTTGAAAAAGCAATTCAGAGACTAGACTTAGACTTGAAGATAAGTGATTGTATGATGTAGGACGTGAGATATTCGCCAATCTCTTTACAAGGCGAACTGGAGAGAGATTAAAGATATGGCAATTATACGAGGCGCTAGACATCGATAAGGCTCAATATGAGTGCCTCAAGGCTGATATACTGCTAGACTTTGCTAAAAGCTATCGAGACGGTGTTTTAGTGGTGTATAAACAAAACATATCTTAGGCTTAATTAAAAGCCTTTAGAAACGAATCTAAGGTTTTTTTGACTGGTTGATTTTATCAGTAATTTTAATTTCCTTGATTTCATTTTCAAAGAGTTTAATCCATCTGGTTCCAGAATTAACGGATAACCCATCAAGTTCTTCATCATAGACATCTTTGTCTTCGTAAAGAGCTACACCTTTAAATATTTGGCCATCAATATCGGTGATTCTGACAACCTTGTTATTAAATTCTTTAAGTTCCATCAGTCTCTCCTTTCGTACTACTATAGTCTGTTATATTATTGGAATCCCTTTTGTGTAAGCTTCTTTGGCTTCAGCAAGTGTCATTTCATTAGGGCCGCCATCTATATTAGTTTCTCCTGTATTTTGCCACTGACAGATGTCGCAGATATCATACACTGCTGTAACAGTACCACATACTGGACAATGGACATATTCGCTACCGTTAATAATGATTAAATTCTCTTTCCCAATCTTATTCATTTAAGGTCACTCCCAACACTATACAAATATATTAGCTATTTCAATACACTACTTTTTCAATATCATTGATTGTAATTGTTATGGTATCCCAGTCTTTAGGTGAATCACCTATATCAGCAATAAAAGTATCTTCGCTTAACTTCTCGACAATTGCTACCGTTTGACCGTTTTGTAACAACACTGTATCAAATTCTCGAATTTTTACGATTTTTCTCCTTGCGTAAGCTTCTTTGGCTTCAGCTAGAGTCATCTTATTTGGACCACCGTCTATATTTATAATACCTGTATTTTGCCAACGACAGACGTCACAGATATCATAGTCCATAACCTCAGTTCCGCAAACGGGACAATGTAACCATAAATATCCATCAATTTCCCATGTCTTTTTTGATCTATCCATATAAATCCCTCCTTCATATACTCGCCAAATCAGTCTTTTTGGTGAACCGTGAGTATCAACCCACCTTTCCATCATTATACTGCAAATCGAAGGGGATTGCTAATAATTGAGTGTGTATTCCAGATGTAGTATGATAGTATTATTAGGTAATAAAAAAAGCACGTTTGACCGTGCTAGTTTCTTGCCGGCTGAACTCATCATTTTAAGTCCTTTTTTGTTACCCTTTATGTTTTCTCAACTTATTTGAATTTAATAGTTTTTGAGAAAGTCAAGTTAGATTCATAGCAGGCTTATGCCTGTTTTTTTGTACCTAATCACTGCAAGATAACAAAATGTTGTAATATTTTATTGAATAAGATAGGCTTTAGAGCCTTGATATTAAGCACTTTGGGGCGTTTTCCCTTAGTGCTTTTTTTGTTTTTACTACCAGCTATAAGTATCTATACGCAACTAGACCTGTATAGTTTAAAGTGATATAATAGTCTAAAAGGAGGTGCTACTATGAATGTTTTAGAAAAAAACACACAGGTAAACTTTAAGACTAACAGAGACTTGTTAGAGAAGGCTAAAGCTATTATCACAGCGCAAAATCTTGATATGACAGCTAGTTTTAACTTGTTTTTAGAACACATTGTAGAAAATAAAGCCTTGCCATTTGAAACTCAAGTAGACAAAGAAAGAGAAGAACTTCTATCAGGGTTGCGTGCTGAAATTGCCCGTAGCTTTGACGATTTAGAACATGGAAGAACTTACAGCCTTGATGAAGTGAGGGCTAACCTTGGAATTTAACGAGAATGTATATAGCCTGATTATCTCAGAAACGGTACAAGAACAGCTAAGAGGTATTAAAGATTATATCTCAGCTAACTACTTTTCAGAACAGGCAGGAGCAAACACAGTTAAGAATATTCTTTACGGATTGGAACGTCTTGAAGTTTTCCCGGAAGCAGGATTTGATGCTGATGAAAGAGTAGGAGTTATTATATACCCACCCCACAAAACTCGATGCATCATTTTAGGCGATTACCTAGCCTTCTATCATATTTTAGAGGACAGAAAAGCTGTCTTTGTATCAGATATTATTCATAGTAAACAGGACTACATCCGTTTGTTCAAGAAAAAATAGCGCCTTAGGAAGGCGTTTTTGTTTGGGAATTACGTGATATTGATGATATAATATTTTGGCCCCCTCACTTTAAGGAAGGGAGGTGTTACATATGTTAGAAACTTTACTCACAGTGTTTCTAGCTCCGTTACTTATTAACGTGTTATCTGAGCTTTTCAAGTTATGGCTTAAGAAACGTAAGAAGTAATGGTTAACCCTTTTAGAGGGTAGCAAAAAACCCCATCGGTGGCACGGTGGGGCTTTTTTAGTTACATATGCTGTAACTTTACTCACATTGTAAGTTCATTCTAACACAACCCTTTCGATATTTCAAGCTTTTGTTTTGATATTTCCTCCGAGCTTATTCAACAATTCTAGAACACTGAAGTTTGTGGTTTGAGTTTATTACATTGAAATTACTAGACTCCATTCTACAGGTTAGATGATGAAAAAACTATTTTACACGCAATATCTAATATAGTGAAAAAAATACGACATCGGTTAACTAGAGTGTGCAGTAAAGTGCTAAAATTACCTGATTCAAATCAGTTTTACAAAAAAGATTGTAGGACGAGTAGAATTTGAATTGAAATATAAGATAATTAACAAAAAGAAAAAACGCTGATCAAGCGTTTTTCTTCTGTATTGATTCGTATTGAATGCTTATTTAACTTCTGTAAACACAACGTGTTTGCGAAGTTTTGGTGAGTATTTCTTCAATTGAAGACGGTCTGGAGTGTTACGTTTGTTTTTAGAAGTAAGGTACAAGCGTTCACCAGATTCTTTGTGTTCAAGTGTAATATTTACGCGCATGGTATCTCCCTTCTATTATTCAGCTGATGCAGCTTTAGCGATTTTACGTCCTTTGTAGTATCCTTTAAGTGATACACGGTGAGAACGTGAGTAATCTCCAGTAGTTTCGTCAAAGTTTACAGATGGAGCTGTTACTTTGTAGTGTGTACGACGTTTGTTTTTCTTCGCTTTTGAAGTGCGACGTGCAGGTACTGCCATTTTGATTTCTCCTTTAGGTATTTATATTCGATTCAATCTACTGATTTTCATCAACCATACTAGGATAACACATTTTTTTTGTAAAGTAAAGTTACTTGACAAAAAAAGATGAAAAAATTCTCCTGTCAGACCTAGCAGACAGGAGAAGGTGTTAAATATCAATCTCAAATGGTTCGTCAATGGTTTCTGATACGTATTTTCCGTCTTTCTTCCGTTGTTTGACACATTCTGTAAGGAGATATTCGATTTGCCCATTGACTGAACGAAAGTCATCTTCTGCCCATGATGCGAGTGCAGCGTATAACTTTGTTGAGAGTCGAAGGGGGATATGCTTTTTTTAGCTTCAACCATCTTTAGTAAAGACTTCCTGTGTTGACAATTGGTTGTGCATCATGATTGCCACAGAGGACGACTAGGAGATTTGAAACCATAGCAGCTTTTCGTTCTTCGTCAAGCTCTACCAATTCCCCTTCATTGAGCCGTTCTAGTGCCATTTCAACCATTCCTACAGCACCATCTACAATCATCTTACGGGCATCAATAATGGTAGTAATTTCTGTAGCATAAGCTAGGTAAGTGATACGTGCTTCAAGGATTTCCTAAGCAGTCATTGTCATTTGATGATTTAGCTCCTAAAAAAGGAGATTTTGTGCTAACATCACCACTTTGTCCAAGTCGAGTGTGGTTTGCAGGGTTGACTGCTACGCTGAAGGGATTGACAAAGTAAAAGCCAGGTTCTTTGATGGTACCTGTATAGTTACCAAAGAGTGTCAGAACCATAGCCTCCTGAGGTTTGACAACTTTTAAACCAGCATGAGTTAGCGTTGCAATTACGATTAGTAAAGGTCCGATAATAATTCCAAAAATGTTTTCCGAACCAACACCCATTTTAAATATAAAGATACCAAGTACGATTGTCAACTCAATGAGAATCAATGCTAATACACCATTTGGTTATGAATTGATTAGTTTTTCAGTCATAAGAATGACCTCTGTTATTTGATATCTAAATGATATCATTTTGTTTTTAAAAATTAATAGAAAGTTGACAAATAATCACTAAAAAGTTTCAGCCCAATAATTACTTATAGGAAGTGAGATTATATTGTGCTGAAATACTCTTTTATTCTTATAACTTTTACACTATAATTGTAGTTAGAAAGGAAGAGAAATGTTTGATTATAGAGCACTAGTTATTTTGATGACTTTGATGGATCATTGTGAGCTATCATTATATGAATTATCTGTTAAGGTGAGCTTACCTATAAAGGAAGTCAAAGAAGGAATAGATTATTTAGTGCCTTATCTAGCTAATAAAGGGATAGTGCTGGATAAAAAACAAGGTCGCTATAGTTTATCAAATCGTACGAAGCAGTCTTTGACAGATATTATTAAGTCGGATGAATTGGTTTTACCAAAGTCGACTCGCTTAGCATTAATCTATCTTTACACTTTTTGCCGATTAGATTTTATATCGAATAATCATTACCAAGACTTTTTGAAAGTAAGTAAGAATACAACCTTATCTGATATTCAATCATTAAGAAAGATTATGTTGGATAATGATTTGGAGCTAGGGTACAGTAGAGCAAAAGGTTATACTTTACACGGTTCAGAGTGGAATAAGCACCGTTTAGCTTTTCAAATGGTTAGTGAGTTGCTGGAATCCTCCATAGGGATTTGGGGGTTGGATTATGTTTTATCCAGTTGGGGGTATTCATTAACTTATGATTTGATTGATCAGGTAGTTAAAGATTATTATGAAAAGCTACAGATAGTACCTATTGTTAATCAATTAAAAGTTTGCCTTTTCGGTTTAGTATTCATTATATGTAGGTATCAAAGGGATGTTGAAAGAGTATGTCTTTCAGAGACATTAGTATCTCCTATTATTCAAGATATAACGACTATTTTATTAGATACAGTAGTTGATTTGGGAATTATAGATACGGTATTTTCAGAGGATGATTATCGCTATGTCACAGTTTTATTATCAAGTTGCTTTGAAGGTGAAGTAGATGTTGCTCCGGTTTACTTTAATCAATTAACAGAGGCTATTATAAGTAGAATGGAAGATATTTCTTTGTTACATTTTAAACAAAGAGAAGTATTGAGAGAAAATCTTCGCCGCCACCTTATACCGGCTTACTATAGATTAAAGTTCGGCTTACCTAGCTCAAATGAATATGTGTTGCATGTTAAAGAACATTATCCTGATTTATTTGAACTAGTAAAAGATTCTTTGACTCCCTTGATGGACGCTATTGACAAGCCCATACCTGATAGTGAAACAGCATATTTTGTTATCCATTTTGGAGGATATTTAAAGAAAGCAGACAATTTGCCTCAAAAATGTTATAAAGCAGCAATTATCTGTCCTAATGGAATTAGTTCTTCATTGATGATAAAAGAGAATCTATTAGCATTATTCCCTCAAATTGAGTTTATAGGAACCTCAAAGATTGATGATTTATATGCGAAAACTAGTAGTGACTATGATATGGTTTTTTCTACTATAAAGGTGGATACAGAGAAGCCAAATTATCTAGTTTCTGTTATGATGACGGAAGAACAAACAACACAGTTAGTTGAATTGGTATCAAAAGATTTTCCGGATACAGGTTATCAAGATATTGAGCTGAATCAGATAATTAGTATAGTAAGACGATATAGTGTAATCACACAAGAATTAGAGTTGAAATTAGCATTAAAGCGATATCTCTATCAAGAAATGAATAGAAAGGAAATGTTACCATTGTTAGAAGAATTAATTACAAAAGAAACCTATCAGGTTAGTTCGAAAAAATTAGGATGGAAGGAGGCGATTCGTTTAGCAGCTAAACCGCTTTTGGATCAACATAAGATAACTGAGAACTACCCTGAGGCAATGATTCAAAAAGTAGAAGAGTTTGGACCTTTTATTAATTTAGGGAAGGGAGTAGCAATTCCTCACGCTCGACCAGATGAAGGCGTGAATGAAATAGGAATGTCAATGTTAGTTTTGGAAGAGCCGATTTATTTATTGGATAATCCAGAACAAGAGGTAAGATTGTTGATTTGTATTGCAGCTATTGATAATGAGAGTCATTTAAAGGCTTTGTCACATTTAACAACAATTTTAAGAGATAAAAATCATGTTCAAACTTTAATATCATCAAAAAACTATGATGACATTGAAATGATAATTAAACAGGAGGATTAGATAATGTTAAAAATTGGTACAGCTTGTGGTTCAGGATTAGGTTCAAGTTTTATGGTACAGATGAATATTGAATCTGTATTGAGTGATTTGAATGTTTCAGATGTAGAAGTTGAACACTATGATTTAGGTGGAGCAGATCCAAATGCAGCTGATATTTGGATTGTTGGTCGTGATTTAGCTGATTCAGCTAGTCATCTTGGAGATGTTCGTATCTTAAATAGTATTATTGATATGGATGAACTACGAGAATTAATTACTAAACTTTGTGAAGAAAAAGGACTTATTTAGGAGGCTAGCGTCATGATGAAGTTCATATTGGATATTGTTAGTACACCAGCTATTTTAGTAGCTTTAATTGCAATCTTAGGATTAGTTCTTCAGAAGAAGAAATTACCTGATATTATTAAAGGTGGAATTAAGACCTTTGTTGGTTTCTTAGTTGTATCTGGTGGTGCAGGAATTGTACAAAATTCTTTGAATCCATTTGGTACCATGTTTGAACATGCTTTTCATTTATCTGGAGTTGTACCGAATAATGAAGCAATTGTAGCTGTAGCTTTAACCACATATGGCTCAGCTACTGCAATGATTATGTTTGCAGGTATGGTATTCAATATCTTAATTGCTCGTTTTACTCGATTCAAATATATCTTTTTAACAGGGCACCACACTCTATATATGGCGTGTATGATTGCGGTCATTTTATCAGTTGCTGGTTTTACAAGTTTGCCTCTTATCTTACTAGGAGGATTAGCACTTGGTATTATTATGAGTGTTTCCCCGGCATTTGTGCAAAAATATATGGTTCAATTAACTGGAAATGACAAGGTGGCTTTAGGTCATTTCAGTTCTTTGGGATATTGGTTAAGTGGTTTCACTGGTAGCCTTATCGGTGACAAATCAAAATCAACAGAGGACATTAAATTCCCAAAGAGTTTAGCTTTTTTACGTGATAGTACTGTTAGTATTACTTTATCTATGGCAGTTATTTACATTATTGTAGCTATCTTTGCAGGGTCAGAATATATAGAAAAAGAAATCAGTAATGGTACAAGTGGTCTAGTTTATGCTTTACAATTAGCAGGTCAATTTGCAGCAGGTGTATTTGTTATTTTAGCAGGTGTTCGCCTTATTTTGGGTGAAATTGTTCCAGCCTTTAAAGGTATTTCAGAGCGTCTTGTACCTAATTCAAAACCTGCTTTGGATTGTCCGATTGTTTATACTTATGCACCTAATGCAGTCCTAATTGGATTTATCTCTAGTTTTGTTGGTGGTTTAGTAAGTATGGCAATTATGATTGCTTCAGGAACGGTTGTCATCTTACCAGGCGTTGTGCCTCATTTCTTCTGTGGAGCGACTGCAGGTGTCATTGGGAATGCATCTGGTGGTGTTCGTGGAGCCACTATTGGAGCATTTTTACAAGGTATTTTAATTAGTTTTCTTCCAGTCTTTTTGATGCCAGTTTTGGGAGGACTTGGTTTCCAAGGGTCAACTTTCTCAGATGCAGATTTTGGTCTATCAGGAATTATTTTAGGAATGTTGAATCAATTTGGCTCACAAGCAGGCATTGTTATTGGTCTTGTTCTTATTCTAGCAGTTATGTTTGGAGTATCCTTTATTAAAAAGCCATCTGCAAAGGAGGAATAAGGGATGATTTTAAGTGAAAATAGAGAAGATGAGTTAAGAAAATTTGCAACAAAAATCCGATTAAATACTCTTAGAACATTGAATCATCTTGGATTCGGCCATTATGGAGGGAGTCTGTCTATAGTAGAAGTTTTAGCAGTGCTTTATGGTGAAATAATGCCGATGACTCCAGAAATATTTGCGTCACGAGATAGAGATTATTTTGTTTTATCCAAGGGACATGCTGGACCAGCTTTGTACAGCACACTCTATTTGAATGGTTTCTTTGACAAAGAATTCTTATATTCTTTAAATACAAATGGAACCAAATTACCGTCTCATCCTGATAGAAATCTAACGCCGGGCATAGATATGACAACTGGCTCTTTAGGACAGGGAATTAGTGTTGCAACCGGACTTGCATATGGTCAGAGAATAAGAAAAAGTCCCTTTTACACCTATGCTATTGTTGGAGATGGTGAGTTAAATGAGGGACAATGTTGGGAGGCTATACAGTTTGCTTCTCATCAACAGTTATCTAATTTAATTGTATTTGTAGACGATAACAAAAAACAATTAGATGGTTTTACAAAGGATATTTGTAATCCAGGTGATTTTGTAGAAAAATTCTCAGCATTTGGATTTGAATCCATTAGGGTCAATGGTTCAGATATTAGAGAAATTTATGAAGGGATTAACCAATTAAAACAGTCAAATGATTCATCCCCTAAGTGTATTGTATTAGATACTACTAAAGGTCAAGGAGTTCGAGAGCTGGAAGAAATGAAATCCAATCATCATCTTCGCCCTACTGTAGAGGAGAGACAAATGTTAACTTCAGTTGTAGAAAGATTAAGTCAGGAATTGGAGGAAACAGAATGATGAGAAGTACGAAAGAATTACGACATGTGTATAGAGATTTCCTTCTAGAGGCTAACCAAAGTTATTCTGATATAGTAGTTTTAGAAGCAGATTTGTCAAGTTCGATGGCTACTAATAATCTTGAAAAGGACTTTAGAGACCGTTATGTGAATGTTGGAATCATGGAAGCAGAAATGGTCGGGCTTGCAGCAGGTTTATCTATTCAGGGGTTTAGACCTTATCTTCATACATTTGGCCCTTTTGCTTCACGAAGAGTATTTGATCAATTATTTATTTCTCTTGGATACGCACAATTGGATGCCACTGTGATTGGATCAGATGCAGGAGTAACTGCAGAAATGAATGGTGGGACACATATGCCATTTGAAGAAATTGGATTGTTACGTTTAATTCCTAAATCAATCATTTTCGAAGCAACTGATGATATCCAATTTCGTGAAATCTTGAACCAGACATTAGACTTAAAAGGACTAAAATATATTCGAACAATTAGAAAAGCTCCAGAGGCTGTATATCAAGGTGGAGAAGATTTTTCTAAAGGCTACATTGAGTTAAGACACGGTGAAGATGTTGTAATAGTTGCTTCTGGCATAATGGTTGCTCCAAGTATTCGAGTTGCGGATGAACTGTTTAAATTAGGTTATTCAGTAGGTGTGATAGATTTATTTAGAATCAAACCGATACCAGAACAGATAAAAACAATGTTAAGTGGAAAAACTATATTTACTGTAGAAAACCACAATCAGATAGGTGGAATTGGCAGTGCTTTATGTGAATTATTCTCTGATGATGGAATAACAAAAATTCATCGGATGGGTGTTCAAGAAAGATTCGGTCAAGTAGGGAAAATGGATTATCTTCTTAATGAATATGGTTTGAGTGAATCGAATATAAAAGAGAAAGTTCTAGAGTTTTATAATGCAAGATAGATGTTAAATACACTTATCTGAAAGAACTTCTGTAAAAATTACATTACGTTATTTAAAGCAAGCGGATTAAAAGCATATTCTGGTAATCAGAAAGTGCCCTGATCCGCTTTGTTGTTTTTAATTTAAAATGTTTATATGTGTATAGAATTTTCTGAAAATTCAAGAATTTTCTTCTGTTCATTGCCTTTAAAATGTGCTATAATAGTAAAAACTGAAATGGGAGGGAACAAATGACTGAATTAGATAAACGTCACCGCAGTAGCATTTATGATAGTATGGTTAAATCACCAAACCGTGCCATGCTTCGTGCGACTGGTATGACAGATAAGGACTTTGAAACACCGATTGTGGGGGTTATTTCGACTTGGGCGGAAAATACACCATGTAACATTCACTTGCATGATTTTGGGAAATTAGCTAAAGAAGGTGTAAAATCAGCAGGTGCTTGGCCTGTGCAGTTTGGGACAATTACCGTAGCGGACGGAATTGCTATGGGAACGCCAGGTATGCGTTTCTCTCTAACATCTCGTGATATCATCGCGGACTCAATCGAAGCGGCGATGGGGGGCCACAATGTGGATGCCTTTGTTGCTATCGGTGGCTGTGATAAGAACATGCCTGGTTCTATGATTGCCATTGCCAATATGGATATCCCAGCTATTTTCGCCTATGGTGGAACTATTGCACCGGGAAATCTTGATGGCAAAGACATTGACTTGGTTTCTGTTTTTGAGGGTATCGGAAAATGGAACCACGGTGATATGACGGCTGAGGACGTAAAACGTCTCGAATGTAATGCCTGCCCTGGACCTGGTGGCTGTGGTGGTATGTATACTGCTAATACCATGGCGACTGCTATTGAAGTTCTAGGTATGAGTTTGCCAGGCTCTTCATCTCACCCAGCTGAATCAGCTGACAAGAAAGAAGACATTGAAGCAGCAGGACGTGCTGTTGTTAAGATGTTGGAGCTCGGTCTCAAACCATCAGACATCTTGACTCGTGAAGCCTTTGAAGATGCCATCACTGTAACTATGGCTCTCGGTGGTTCTACAAATGCCACTCTTCACTTGCTTGCCATTGCCCATGCTGCCAATGTTGACTTGTCACTTGAGGACTTCAATACGATCCAAGAGCGTGTGCCTCACTTGGCCGACTTGAAACCATCTGGTCAGTATGTCTTCCAAGACCTCTATGAAGTCGGTGGTGTGCCTGCGGTTATGAGATACCTCTTGGCAAATGGTTTCCTTCATGGAGACCGCATTACATGTACTGGTAAGACTGTAGCTGAAAACTTGGCTGACTTTGCAGACCTTACACCAGGTCAAAAAGTTATCATGCCACTTGAAAATCCAAAACGTGCAGACGGTCCGCTTATCATCTTGAACGGGAACCTTGCCCCTGATGGTGCGGTTGCTAAAGTATCAGGTGTTAAAGTGCGTCGTCACGTTGGTCCAGCTAAGGTCTTTGACTCAGAAGAAGATGCGATTCAGGCAGTTCTGACAGATGAAATCGTTGATGGCGATGTAGTCGTTGTTCGTTTCGTTGGACCTAAGGGTGGTCCTGGTATGCCTGAGATGCTGTCACTTTCATCCATGATTGTTGGTAAAGGTCAAGGAGACAAGGTTGCCCTCTTGACAGACGGCCGTTTCTCTGGTGGTACTTATGGTCTGGTTGTTGGACATATCGCTCCTGAAGCTCAGGATGGTGGACCAATCGCTTACCTTCGTACAGGTGATATCGTTACGGTTGACCAAGATACCAAAGAAATTTCCATGGCCGTATCCGAAGAAGAACTTGAAAAACGGAAGGCAGAAACAACCTTGCCACCACTTTACAGCCGTGGTGTCCTCGGTAAATACGCTCACATCGTATCATCTGCTTCACGCGGAGCCGTGACAGACTTCTGGAATATGGACAAGTCAGGTAAAAAATAAACTCATACTCTTCGAAAATCTCTTCAAACCACGTCAACGTCGCCTTGCCGTAGGTATGGTTACTGACTTCGTCAGTTCTATCTACAACCTCAAAACACTGTTTTGAGCAACCTGTGGCTAGTTTCCTAGTTTGCTCTTTGATTTTCATTGAGTACCAAAAAGCAAGCCAACTTCGGCTTGCTTTTTTTCATCTTTAAAAGTTATTGACCTGCTTAACGAGGTGGCAGTCCAAGGGCGATGCGGCCGTAGCGACTGATTCGTGTAATCTTCCAAGCAGGCGACCAGGTAACTTCAACCTTGACATCTTCAATACCCTCGATTTGTTTCAGACCTGCCACGATTTCGATAGGTAGGCTTTCGGCGCAATCACAGGCGGTGTCGGTGAAGGTCATGACAATCTTGCAGAGCCCAGTTTCATCCAGATTGATTTCATAAATCAGCCCTAGATTGTACACATCCAATTCCACATCTGTATCAAAAACCTTCTCTAGTTTTTCGATAATTTGGTCTTGCAAGGCCAAAGCACGGTCATTGATTTTGATATCATCTCTCATTACAGTCCCTCCACGTGATAAATATCCTCTATTTTCTCATAATTCTGACAATTTGGCAAGTTTTTGATGAATTTTCTGAAAAAATATGATAACATAAAGAAAATACTCGATCAAGGGGAAGCCTATGGAGCAGATTGGAAAAGTCTTTAGACAATTACGAGAATCAAGAAATATCTCGCTGAGACAAGCAACTGGGGGACAATTTTCGCCGTCTATGTTATCTCGCTTTGAAACAGGTCAGAGTGAGCTTTCGGTGGAAAAGTTTCTATTTGCCCTAGAAAACATATCTGCCAGTGTAGAGGAAATCCTCTTTCTGGCGAGAGGTTTTCAGTATGATACAGATTCTGAGTTGAGAAAAGAAATCATAGATGTCTTGGATCCAAAGAATATAGCTCCGCTTGAGGACCTGTATCGCAAGGAGTATCAAAAGCATGCCTATTCTCAAAACAAACAGAAATATATTCTAAATGCCATTATTATCAAGTCTTATATGAAGAGCATGGACGAAAGGGTAGAGTTAACGGCAGAGGAAGGAAAAGTCCTTCATGATTATTTGTTTTCTACCGAGATCTGGGGAATCTATGAACTCAATTTATTTTCAGTCAGTTCACTATTTCTATCTGTTTCTCTTTTTACTAGATATGTACGAGAAATGGTCCGAAAATCTGATTTTCTAATGGAAATGTCTTGCAATCGAAACCTTTTTCACACTATACTATTGAATGGTTTTTTAGCCAGTATTGAGTGTGAAGAATTTACCAATGCCTCTTATTTTAAACGTGTCATCGAAGAGCATTTCTACAATGAAAATGAAACCTATTTCCGAATTGTCTATTTGTGGGCGGAAGGTCTCTTTGATAGCAAGCAAGGTAGAGTCAAGGAAGGACAAAAAAAGATGGAGGACGCTGTCCGTATTTTTGAGATGCTTGGCTGTAATAAATCTGCCGAATACTATAGAAAAACGACCGATTGTTGAATATCTGCAAACTAAGAAAATTATTTAAAATTTGAAGCGATAGAACTGTCGGGCTCTCTCGCGTCACTGGAGAAATTCTATCGTTTCTTTTTGCTCATTTCATTTGTTGCATATATTCAAAAGTTTTTCCTCTAAAATTTCTAAGTGCTATACTATAGTCATACTTCACATAAAACTTATACTCTTCGAAAATCAAATTCAAACCACGTCAGCTTCACCTTGCCGTACTCAAGTACAGCCTTCGGCTAGCTTCCTAGTTTGCTCTTTGATTTTCATTGAGTATTTGAACAAGAAGGGAGATTACCTATGAAACTATTGTTCAGAAATCAAGCTTATCGTCTCTTGACTTTGTCACGCTTCTTCAATGCTTTTGGTGCTTCGATTTTTAACCTGGTATTTATCGTCTATGCATCGACCCTGCCACAAGCATCTTTTGCGGTTGCTATGGCCAATATTGTCATGATTCTTCCGACTTTCTTTACAGTTTTTGTAGGGATTCGGGCAGATTACACGAGGAACAAGGTCAAATGGATGACCTATAGCGGTTTGTTTCAGGCGGTTTTATTTTTTCTGGCAGCCCTAGTTGTTCAGCAAGCTAGTCTCTTTGCCTTTTCTATCCTGTGTTTAATCAATGTCATTAGTGATGTCATCAGTGATTTTGCAGGTGGCTTGCGCATGCCTCTCATTAAGGAAAAAGTAGCTGAAGATGATATGATGGAAGCTTACTCTTTTTCCCAGTTTATCACCTATATTTCAGCTATTGGTGGTCAAGCTTTTGGAGTCTGGCTCTTAGGTCTATCGGTCAACAATTTTTCCCTCGTTGCGGGAATCAATGCCTGTTTTTTCCTAGTATCAGTTGCTATTCTCTTTTTAGGAAAAAGCAAATTAAGCCTGTCGATTTCATCTGCTGATGGTGAATCACAAAAAAATGAGAAGCTATCTATCAAAGACCAATTTCTAACGATTTATCGAAATTTACGCCTCGTTTTTCTTAAAAGTGGACAGAAAAACTTTGGTTTTATGCTCTTTGCTGTCTTGCTTATCAATGCCTTGGGTGGTGCTTTGGGAGGAATTTATAATATCTTCTTTTTGAGCCATTCTCTTTTGGACTTTTCTTACACAGAGGCATTATTTATCAGTCAATTCTGTGCTTTGTTAGCAGTCATCATCAGTAGCCTTACGGGCAATGATTATTTTGGGAAGCAGTCCCTGCCTAGATTGATGATGTGGGCTACCGTAGGGCTCACTCTAATTGGTCTGGCTAACGTATTCAATCAAGTCGTGCTTGGTTTGCTATTTCTCTTTTTAACTCTGTATGTGTCTGGTAAAGTTGCTCCAAAGATTAATGCCATGCTCATGAAAAATCTAGCTCCAGAGGTTCTGGCTCGTACCAGTAATTTTTTAGGTTTATTGTTTACCTTGTCCATACCTGTGGGAACAGCTTGTTTTTCACTTATAGCTGTATGGAATATACAGTTGACTTGGATGCTATTTGTTGGTCTTTCCTTGCTAGCTATTCTTTTGACAGTTATTAATCTCAAAAATGATATCTAATACCCTTCGAAAATCTCTTCAAACCACGTCAACGTTGCCTTGCCGTAGGTATGGTTACTGACTTCGTCAGTTCTATCCACAACCTCAAAACACTGTTTTGAGCAACCTGCGGCTAACTTCCTAGTTTGCTTTTTGATTTTCATTGAGTATAAATCCTAATTTTTTTCTTACTGTTTTAATCCCTCTATTTATGGTAAAATAAGACTATTAAGTTTAAAGAGGATCCCCTATGAAATTACAAAAACCAAAAGGAACGCAGGATATTTTGCCTGCTGAATCTGCCAAATGGCAGTACGTTGAGGGCTTTGCCCGTGAGATTTTCAAGCGCTATAACTATGCAGAAGTGCGCACGCCTATTTTTGAGCACTACGAGGTTATCAGTCGCTCTGTTGGAGATACAACGGATATCGTAACCAAGGAAATGTACGATTTCTATGACAAAGGTGACCGTCACATTACCCTCCGTCCAGAAGGAACTGCGCCCGTTGTCCGTTCCTATGTAGAAAATAAACTCTTCGCTCCAGAAGTGCAAAAGCCAAGTAAGTTCTACTACATGGGCCCTATGTTCCGCTATGAGCGTCCACAGGCAGGGCGTTTGCGCCAGTTCCACCAGATTGGTGTTGAGTGTTTTGGATCTAGCAATCCAGCTACTGATGTGGAAACCATTGCTATGGCAGCTCATTTCCTGAAAGAAATCGGCATCCAAGGTGTCAAATTGCACCTCAACACTCTTGGAAATCCTGAGAGTCGTGCGGCCTACCGTCAAGCCTTGATTGACTATTTGACACCGCTCAAGGAGACCTTGTCTAAGGATAGCCAACGTCGTTTGGAGGAAAATCCTCTTCGTGTCTTGGACTCTAAAGAAAAAGAAGACAAGGTAGCAGTAGAGAATGCACCTTCTATCTTGGACTTCCTTGATGAAGAAAGCCAAGCTCATTTTGATGCTGTGCGTCAGATGTTGGAAAATCTTGGAGTAGACTATATCATCGATACCAATATGGTGCGTGGTCTGGACTACTACAACCACACCATTTTCGAGTTTATCACTGAGATTGAGGGCAATGACCTGACAGTCTGTGCGGGTGGTCGCTACGATGGTTTGGTTTCTTATTTTGGAGGCCCTGAGACTGCTGGATTTGGTTTTGGACTTGGTGTAGAGCGCCTGCTTCTCATTCTTGAAAAGCAAGGTGTGGCTCTCCCTATCGAAAACGCTCTAGATGTCTATATCGCAGTCTTGGGCGAAAGGGCAAATGTCAAGGCCTTGGAATTGGTACAGGCTCTTCGCCAACAAGATTTCAAAGCAGAGCGTGATTACCTTAACCGTAAACTCAAAGCTCAATTCAAGTCAGCTGATGTCTTTGCGGCTAAGACCCTCATCACCCTCGGAGAGAGCGAAGTCGAAAGTGGACAAGTGACGGTCAAGAACAACCAAACCCGAGAAGAAGTGCAAGTGTCACTTGAGGCAATCAGCCAAAACTTCTCAGAAATCTTTGAAAAACTAGGATTTTAATAACAGATAAACTGGTCAGGATTTTAGGCTCTTTGTCAACTGTAGTGGGTTGAATAAAAGCTAAGATCTAGAAAGGACGAAATTTGTCCTTTCTTTTTTGAT